>JAPLSK010000052.1 GCA_026398675.1 bacterium
GTCGGGGTCGGTCTGGTGGATGTCGGCGTCCAGGCACTCGTCGGAAAGCCGGACCGCCATCTGCCGCCGGACCTCGGCGAAAATCTCATCCGCCTGCTCCACGGCCAGGGTGTCCACGTCGTGGATGCACGGGGAGTAAACGATGACCTCGGTGCCGGGCTGGTTGCGCACCGCGGTCAGGTGGGCCAGGAATACCTGGTACTGCAGCACCTCCTTGAAAAAGAAGATGCGGCTCATCAGCCCCCGGATGGGCCGGGTCTGCCCGTGGTAACCGAAGAAGGCGGCCAGGATGAGCAGCTTTTTCGTGCTCCCCGTGGCGCGGAAGTCCGCGGTGATGCTGGGGAGCGGGGTTTTTTCCAGAAGTGTCGGGTCCACGAACCTCTCCCCCTCGAACCACCCGGGACGTATCACCCCCTGCATGGCGATGGAGCAGCGGACGGCGTCGAGGATGGGCCCCCGCTTGACCACCTTTATCCGAGCCGAGCCGTCGTCGTGGGCCAGAAGTATCCGCAGGGTCACCGGGCAATCCTCCACCCTCTCGACGCGCAGGAGGCCCTTCACCCGGCCGATGAGCGCCCGGCCGTTCATGAGGCCGTCGGCCAGGTCCAGGTCCCACTTTCGCGTGAAGAGCCCCTTGAGGATATGCCCCCAGGCCACGTCTACCAGGTCGCGACGCCGCAGCCGGCGCAGGATCGCCATCACCTCCGCCACGGGCGCCCCCGAGCACCAGAGCGCCGAGGCGAGCGCCCCCGAAGATGTCCCCCACACCTCGTCCACGTGATCCCGCAGGCCCAGGTCGTCCAGCGTCTGCAGAATGGAAAGGCTCGAGGCCAGCGCCAGCGTCGCCCCCGAACCCAGCGACACGGCGAAATGCGTATCGGGGTCCTTGACGCGCGCGATGAACCGGCTGAGATTCTCCGGGTCCGGCGCCAAAGGTTTTTTGGGATAGGTCACGGCGGCGCACGGGTGAAAGGGCGGCTGTAATTATACCAGATTGGGTCGCGCCCGCTTATGCGTTCTCGGAGTGTCTCGTCCGTCGGGGCGGCGGTGCCGATCGTCGGGTGTCGCTCGTGGATTTTTAAAAATCGAGTCACGCTCCCCGGTGTCCCCCGAGCGGTGAAAAAAAATTCAGTCACGCGGGCGGTCGTCGGGGGGAGGGCCATCCGGCTTATGAAAGGTATACCCTCGTTTTACGCCTATACCCCCCGGCTGAAGCCCACCGCGGCCGGAAAAATAATTGGAACCCGTAAGGGATAATCTTTGTAACTTGTTGAAATAATAAATCTTGATTAAATCATTTTTTTCTTGAATTTTTTGATAAACAGTCTATACTTTAGCCATAAAGTATTTGTTCTTTTCCACCACCCACCGTTGAAGGGAGGTGTTCGATGCCCGGCAAGAAAAAGACCACAAAGAAGCCGAAGGCTTAAAGCCGGTCCGTAAGAACTAGAGTGCAAACGGGGGAGGATCATAAAGGTCGTCCCCTGTTTTTTACCCCCGACCAATACCCGGCTGACCCCGAATCTCACCGACCGGTGAGACGGGCGCCGTCCGGTTCAAAAAAAAAGAGCCGCCGATCGGGAAAACGAAGTCCCCGCGCCGACCCTTCGGAACCGGAGTGCGGAAGGGGGGATGCCCCCAAGCTCATCCCCCCTTTCAATATGCCCTCATATACCCGGACGAGTCTACCGACCGACGACCAGGCGTTCGGTCGAGTTACCCCCCGTCGTCTCCAGCCGGCAGAGGTACACGCCCGGCTTCACGTCGGCGCACGCCCAGACCGCCTCGTGCCTGCCGGCGGTGAGCTCCCCGTCCATGAGCGTCGCCACGCGCCGACCGGCCAGGTCGAAGACCGCCAGCTCCACCCGCCCGTCGTCGGGCAGGTCGCAGCGGAAAGTGACCGTATCGTCGGCGGGATTGGGGTATGCCGAGAGCGTCAGCTCGATTTTCGGTTCGGATATCGTCACCGCTTCCGTCGGCCCGAAACGACTGACCGTCCCGTCGGTCTCCACGACGTCGAGCCAGTAAATATATTCCACGCCCGGTGTAGCCTCCCGGTCCAGGTAGCGGGAGGCGGAACCGGGAAGCGGTCCGTTGAGAAGCGCGACCGGCCCGCCACCGTCATCGCTCCTTTGGATTTCCATCCCGACTGGCTCATTCCCATCGAAGCGTTCCCCCCCCCCCGATAGACCGTCAACCGCCGTGTGGTGCCATTCCTCGGCGGCCAGGGGTGCCGCCAGGGCGAGGGCGGCGAGGATGTCCAGGCGTGTATCAATCGCCACACCTCCTACGCTAGGTTTGAATTACTCCCCCCGCAATCCCCGGTCAAGCCCGGCCCGTGAAAAGGGGCGGTCCGCCGACCGCCCCACGTGTGGATTTTCTTTATCTACCTACCGACGACCGGACGCTCGGTAAATATGACGCCGGCCGTTCACCGCCGGGAGAGGTTTACCGCTCGCCGGGTCGGCGCGATACCGGGCGACCTCAGCGTTCGTACCCGGCCAACCGCTCCAACAACCCCGACTCATTCCCGTCGTAGAGGAGCGGGCGGCGGTCCAGCTCGGCGGCGTAGTTCTCCTTGAAGCGACCGACCCACGGGGCGAGGTCCTCGGGGCTCCACCCCAGCCGCGTGCCGTAGAAATACACCAGCATCGCCGCGTCGGCCCGGTCCACGGCGTCGGACGCGTTGTTGGCGAAGAACTCCCAGGCGCCCCGGGCGGTGACGGCGTCCTCGGCGTCGTCAATCCCCCCTCCGCCTGCGAAGTCCCCGTCGGCCACCCGCCGCCGGATATCCGGCGCGTCGCACAATAGTAGCTGGCGCACCACGAAGTCGTGCATCCCCGATTCGGCCAGGTTGGGCATGAGCATGGCCTCCTCGAAGCGCTCTCTGGCCCCCTCGTAATCGCCCGCCAGGCGTGAAAGCTCCGCCGCCAGGTACACCCGCTCCACGAGCTGCTCCGGCAGCACCTCGTCGGCCGCGAGCGCTCCGTCCAGAAGCCCGACGATGGACGCGGCATAATCGCGGCGGAAACTTTGGGAAACGTTCTCCGGCCGCAGGCACCACCAGCCGATGAGAAGCGTGTCCGCTAATTCGACCCGCGCGGCGCCCCGGAATTTTTCCAAAAGGTACAGGTTGCGGTACTCTTCCCAGAGCGGCTGCTCCCCGGCGCGGTCGGATAACGTCTCCCGCACGAAGGCGATCTCATTCTCGGGAAGCTCCTCGCCGAAGCGGCCCACCCAGTCCGCGTACCCGCACTCCGGCGAATACGCCAGCCAGTACCCCCACGGCTGGTCGCCGACGGCGTGCTGGGCGAAGTCGGTGCCCACCCCGCCGAAGTTGTTCGTGCTGGTCAGGACCCCGACCGCCACCTCTTCGCCGCACACGGGGCAGACGCGCGTTTGGGTCTCCAGCGTGGTGGCCCCGGCGGCCAGGCACAAGACCAGGGTCAGGGGGCCAATCCAGCGGGTCATGCTCACCTTCCTCGGTTGTCCTTTTTTAAAGTATAGCACGACCGGCGGCCGGCGACGCGGGCTGAAATTTTCGTCTTGGCCCCGACCCGCGGGTTATTTTATACTGGTGGTGCTCGGTACGAAATTCCCGATAACCCCCCGGAGGAGACCCATGAAGCACGAACTGTTGTACCGCCCCAATTTCACCCTGGCCAGGGTGATGCTGGATCCCGGCGAGAGCGTCACCGCCGAGGCGGGCGCCATGGTCAGCATGTCCGCCGACATCAAGATGGAGACCAAGGCCCGCGGCGGCATCGGCAAGGCCCTGCTGCGCTCCATGGTCGGCGGCGAGAGCTTCTTCCAGAACACCTACACCGGCGGTGCCACCGGCGGAGAGGTCACCTTTGCCCCCGGATACCCCGGCGACGTCATTCAGCTCCAGATCGCCGGCAACGCGATAATGGCCCAGTCCGGCGCCTACATATTCGACACCGGCAACATCCAGATTGACACGAAGTTCGGCGGCGGCAAGATGTTCTTCTCCGGCGAGCGCCTGTTCCTCTTGAAAATCTCCGGCCAGGGCGACATCTTCCTCTCCGCCTACGGCGCCATCCACATGGTCGAACTCGGCGCGGGCGAGGAGTACATCGTGGACACCGGCCACATCGTCGCCTTCGACGAGACCGCCACCTTCAAGGTCACCAAGGCCGGCGGGATGAAGTCCCTCTTCTTCTCCGGCGAGGGTTTCGTGTGCCGGTTCGGCGGACCGGGCCGCGTATGGCTCCAGACCCGCAACCCCATGATGTTCTACATGATGGGACAGAAGTAGCGCCGACCCGCATGTCCCCTCTCCCTCTCAGGGAGAGGCTCGCCTACGGGCTAGGGTGAGGGTCGAGGTCGGGAACGTAAAAGCGGCGGGGATTAAAATCCCCGCCCTACATTTACGACGGCTAGGGTGAGGGTCGAGGCGGGGAACGTAAACACGGCTCGATTCACGCCGTAGGGGCGACCGTCCACGGTCGCCCGTTTCCGTTCACGCCGTAGGGGCGACCCTCTGCGGTCGCCCGCGGGCGGGTGTGGACACCCGCCCCTACGTCATCGCAATCGCGTGTGATGGTTGCCGCATGTCCCCTCTCCCTTCTAGGGAGCGGCGCGCCGACGGGAATGAGGGTGAGGGCCGCCTCATGTCCCCTCTCCCTGTGGGAGAGGGGATGGGGGTGAGGGCTACCTTATAACCCGGCGGGGATTAAAATCCC
>JAPLSK010000053.1 GCA_026398675.1 bacterium
TTCTCGTAGTTGTCCTTCAGCTCAATCTCTTTGGCGACCGTCACGCCATCCTTGGTGATGGTGGGGGCGCCGAAACTTTTCTGCAGGATGACGTTGCGGCCACGGGGGCCCAGCGTCACCTTGACCGCCCGGGCGAGAATCGTCACGCCATCGAGCATATGTTTCCGGGCTTCCTCGGAAAATTCCAGGATCTTAGCCATCGGATGTCTCCTTAAAAACGAAAAGTGTGTCTTTCGCTACTCGATGACGCCCAGAACGTCGTCCTCGCGCATGATGATGTACTCCTCGCCGTCTATCTTGACCTCGTTGCCGGAGTACTTGCCGAAGAGAATCTCCTGGCCCTTCTTCAGGCGCATGGGGAGGACGGCGCCCTCCTCGGTGCGTTTGCCCTCGCCCAGCGAGACGACCTTCCCGCGCTGTGGTTTCTCCTTGGCCGTGTCGGGGATGATTATGCCGCCCGTGGTTTTCTCGGTCTCATCCACGAGGCGCTTGACCAGAATGCGGTCACCGAGAGGCTTGAACTTCATGGTCTCCTCCGGGAATAGCTGAGGTTGTTAAACAAACGAATCGAAACACTGGATACCGATAGTCCGATCGGTAGTAAAGCAAGCAGCGTGCCAAAGGAAATCGGCCAACACTGGCCGTTTTACGCCGCACCATCCCCGCGTTTAAAGCGCCACCTTGACATCGCCGCGGGGGAGAGTGCCTTTTTGGCCTAGCCGCGGCCCACCTTCTTTATCCTCGTCTTGAAAATCCTCCGCGCCGGCGGGTCCGTATAAACCTCTACCGCCGGGGAGGCTTTCGGCAAGAGACGCCACCAGGCCAGCCCCAGCAGCACGAAGCCGACGACGACCGCCCACTGGTTCGTCGTCAACCCCAGCCAGAAGGCCTGTTTGTCGCCCCGGAGGAAGTCCATCACGAAGCGGATTGCCCCGTAGCCAAAGCCGTACACGAGGAAGGTCGCCCCCTGGCGCCTTTTCTTCGCAAATTTCTCGAAAGCGATTATCCCTAAAAACAGAAGCAGGCTCAGTCCCGACTCCAGGAGCTGGGTCGGGATCAGCGGGACGCCCTTCAGCCCGCAGACCGAATCCGGGTGGGTGAAGGTGACGCCCCACCAGGCGTGGGTGGGTTTGCCGTAGCAGCACCCGGCGGAAAAGCAGGCCTGGCGCCCCAGAGCCTGGGCCAAAGGCAAGGCCCCGGCCAGGGCATCGGCCACCCCGAGGAACCCGATTCCCTCTTTACGACGGGAAATCAACCAGAGCGCCAGACCGCCTCCCAACAGGCCGCCGGTGATGCTGATGTTGCTCCGACCGAAGAGGAAACCCAGGGGATCGGCCCAGAAATAGTCCAACTGGAGGAAGACCGTGAGCAGCTTGGCCCCGAAAAGACCGGCTACGATGACGATCACCGACAGGAGGAGGACGTCGTCGAAGGGCAGACCGAGCATGCGCTTGCCGCGCCGGGCGAAGATGACGAGGCCGACGAGGATCGCCACCGTGAACCAGACGCCGTACCACCGGATATCGAAGGTCTCGCCGGTGAACGGGTTGGGTATGTCGCGGAGAAAAACGGGGTACATGGATACCTAGCTCGCGCAGGGGAGCGGCTATCTTACCAGACGGCCCCCGGCTTGTGAAGCGGCGCGGTTACTTCCGCCCGCTTGCCCGTCCCCGGCGAAACTTATATAATCGTGTAGCACACCGCCGAAGAGGGTTGCATGCCTCCACACACCATCACCCACCGTGTTCTCTACGCCGATACGGACCAGATGGGCATCGTCTACAACGTCAACTACCTCGTGTGGTTCGAGGCGGCGCGCACCGAGCTCCTCCGCGAGGCCGGCCTCCCCTACGCCGAAATGGAGCGGCGGGGCTACTACCTCCCCGCGGTGGAAACGGGTGCCAAGTTCTTGAGTAGCGCGCGGTACGACGACCTGGTCGAGGTCACCGCCGTGGTCGGCGAGCTCAGGCCGGCGAGCATGCGCATAGATTACGAGATCCACCGCGACGGCGAGCTCCTGGTCACCGGCTTCACCCGGCACGCGGTGACGAACCGGGACGGCACGCCCCGGCGTCCGCCGACCTGGCTTACAGACGCCTTCAATCGGTGTCTTCCAACCTCTGAACCCCGATGAGTGAGTCGAGATACATCTACCTGGACAACTCGGCCACGAGCTGGCCCAAACCGCCCGCCGTCGCGGAGGCCATGGCCCGTTTCCTCACCGAGGAGGGCGGTTCGGCGGGGCGCGGTTCCCACACCCGGGCCATCCATGCCTCGGAGTCGGTATTCGCGGCGCGGGAGGCGGCGGCCCGGCTCCTGGGCGTGACGCGGCCGCAGCGCATCTGCCTGGGATCCGGCGCCACCTGGGCCCTGAACCAGGCGCTCTACGGACTCTTGAAACCCGGGGACCGCGTCCTGGCCTGCATCACCAACCACAACGCCGTGCGCCGGCCGCTCCTGGACCTGGCCCGCCGGGGGGTCATCGGGCTGGACTGGTTCGCCCCGGCCGATCACACCCGGCCCCACGATCCCGCCGACCTGGACCGCCTGCTCGCCGAGAAGTGGCCGAGGATGCTCTGCCTGAACCACGTATCCAACGTCCTGGGAACCGTCCAACCGCTCGCCGAGCTTACGTCGGTCGC
The DNA here is from genome assembly GCA_026398675.1 of bacterium. Lineage (NCBI taxonomy): Bacteria > bacterium. The sequence continues at coordinate 2,643 of JAPLSK010000053.1, forward strand.
CCACGCGCACGGCGCCCTGGTCCTGGCCGACATCGCCCAGGCCTCCGGCGTCGTCCCCCTGGAGCTTGAGAGGTGGGGCGTGGACGTGGCCGCCTTCACCGGCCACAAGGGGATGCTCGGACCCCAGGGCACCGGCGGGCTGTACGCGGCCCCGGGCGTCGAGCCGATTCCCCTCATGCGCGGGGGCGGCGGGACGCCAATCGCCGAGGACATGCCCGAAGAGCTGCCCGAGAGGCTCGAGTGCGGCACGTACAACGTCGTCGGCCTGGTGGGGTTCACCGCCGGCATCGGGTGGGTCCTCGACCGTGGCATGGAAGCGCTGCACCGGCAAAAGACCCGCCTCTTGAAAATGCTCCTGGACATCCTGGGAAAATACGGAGCCCGTCTGCTCGGCCCGCCCGACATCGAAGGCAGGGTTCCCCTCGCCGCGTTCACCATCCCCGGCCGGGACGTCAACCGGTTGGCCGCCGACTTAGAGGAACGCGGGGGGATTCAGGTCCGGACGGGCCTGCACTGCGCCCCGGGAGCGCACGAGCTGGCGGGCACGCGCGATACCGGAGCCGTGCGGGTCAGCCTCGGCCCCTTCAACACCGAAGACGACCTGGACGTGCTGGATCGAACGCTGGGGGAAATACTCAAGTGACGGATTTCGCTTACTACACCTTCGGCTCGAACACCCGGACCATGATGGCCTACCACTCGGCCGTCAGACAAGGGATCGAGGCGAAGCTCGTCCCCAACCCGCCGGGCGACCCCGACTGCAGCATGGCGGTACGCATCCCGGCCGAGAGCGAGGACCTGGCCGAGGAGGTCTGGACCGGTGCGGAAATTAGTTGGAAGATCAAGATGGTCGGCTAGCGTCCGGAAGTTTTAAAAAAGGCCGGGACCGCCGGC
>JAPLSK010000054.1 GCA_026398675.1 bacterium
GCTTCGCCATGGGCGCCTCGTTGATGGCGCTCTTCGCCCGCTCCGGCGGCGGTATCTTCACCAAGGGCGCAGACATGGCCGCCGATCTGGTGGGCAAGGTCGAGGCCGGCATCCCCGAGGACGACCCCCGCAACCCCGCCGTCATCGCCGACAACGTGGGCGACAACGTGGGAGACGTGGCCGGTCTGGGGGCGGACCTCCTGGAGAGCTACGTCGAGAGCATAATCGCCAGCATGGCCCTCGCCGCGGCGATCAGCCTGAGCGCGGTGGACCGGAGCCTCATGCTCCTGCCGCTGGTCGTGGCGGCGACGGGCACGGTGGCGAGCGTCCTGGGCGTGTTCTTCACGAAACTCGTTGGTCGTAAAAATCCCCAGGCGGCGCTCACCGGCGGCACTTACCTGGCGGCGTTGCTGACCGCGGTGGCCGCCTATTTTCTGATCAATTGGCTCGGGACGCCCTTCGCGGGCTACGACAAGCTCGGCCCCTTCTGGGCGACCCTGGCCGGCATCGGCACCGGCGTTCTGATCGGCCTGACCAGTGAGTACTACACATCCTCGAAGTACAAACCGGTGAAAAGGCTGGCCGAGGCCAGCGACACCAACGCGGCGGTCACCGTCACCGAGGGGCTGGCCGTGGGCATGGAATCGCTCGGCATCCCGGTCATCATCCTCGCCGCTTCGGTCATCCTCTCCTACCACGTGGCCGGGATGTACGGCGTGGCCATGGCAGCGGTGGGGATGCTGGCCACCACGGGGATGGTAGTCAGCGTGGACTCCTACGGTCCCATCGCCGACAACGCCGGCGGCATCGCCCAGATGGCGGGGCTGGACCCCAAGGTGCGCAAGATAACCGACCACCTCGACGCCGTGGGCAATACGACGGCGGCAATCGGCAAAGGGTTCGCCATCGGCAGCGCCGCACTCGCGGCCCTGGGGCTCCTGACCGCCTACCTCTCCATCATCGGCACCACCGTGGAGGCAACCCTGACCAACCCCAGGGTGCTGGCCGGCCTCATCTTCGGCGGCATGCTCCCCTTCTTCTTCTCCAGCCAGCTCTTCCGCGCCGGTGTCCGGGCGGCCGAATGATTGTGCCCGGCCTCTCGGCCGTCGCCGTGCCGGTCCTGGTCGGATTCCTCCTGGGACCCTTGGCCCTGGCCGGGGTGCTGGTCGGCTCCATCGTCACCGGCGTGATGGTGGGCGTTTTCACCGCCAACTCCGGCGGCGCCCTGGACAACGCCAAGAAGTACATCGAAGAGGGCAATTTCGGGGGCAAGGGCTCCCGGGCGCACAAGGCGGCCGTGATAGGCGACACCGTGGGGGACCCCCTGAAAGACACGGTGGGGCCTTCCATCAACATCCTCATCAAGCTCATGGCCGTCGTCAGCCTGGTCATCGCCCCCATTCTGCCCGCCGTAACCGGTTAGGGGTTGCGCGGAAGGGCGCATATATTGTAAAGTAGCGCCTCCGAAGTTGAAACCGCACGAGGGAAAATATAAGACAAGGGGTTTCGCCGGAGGCGTAGCTCGCTCCGCTCGGTTAAACCACTTGCCTCCTGGGGGAAAATGCGCGACTACGAGACCACCATCCTTCTTACAGCCGATATCGAAGCCGACCGCCTGGAGGCCAAGCTGGATAGCTTCCGCCAGCTCTTCGGGGAGGGCATCGAGATAAAGGACCAGGGCGTGCAGAGGCTGGCGTACGTGATAAAACGGCGCACGCAGGCCCGCTACCTGATGATTTTCCACAAGAACGAGCCCGATCGGGTCGCCGACATCGAGGCCAAGCTGCGACTGGACGAAGCCGTCATCCGCTTCATGACCTGCCGGGGCGAGTAGGCGAACCGAGCGAAGCGAGCTACGCCATCGGCGAACCGAGCTATGCCCTTGGCAAAAGGGAGGGGCGACCATGGCGAATTACAACAGGGTCATCCTCGCGGGGAACATCACCCGCGACCCGGAGCTGCGCTATATAGCCAGCGGGCAGGCGGTGGCCACGGTGGGGCTCGCCGTCAATCGCAAGTTCAAAACCAAAGAGGGGGAGCAGCGGGAGGACACCACCTTCGTGGACTGCACCGCCTGGGCGCGACAGGCCGAGGTTATCTGTGAATATGTAAAGAAAGGCGACCCGATCCTCATCGAGGGGCGGTTGCGGTACCACACCTGGGATGACAAGGAAACGGGCGCCAAACGGTCCAAGCTCGAAGTCGTAATCGAAAATTTCCAGTTCCTAAGCCGTGGTCCGGGGGGGCGGAAGCCCGATGCCGCCGAGGACTCTGCGCCAAAGGGCGACGAGATGGAGCCGCTCTCCGACGACGACATCCCTTTCTAGGACGAGGTTAGAACGTGGGCAAGAAGAAGATGAAAAGACGCGTCCTGCGCAAGCGGACCTGCCGGTTTTGCAAGGACGGGGTCAAGGACATTGATTACAAGGACCTGGAGCTCATCCGCCGCTACGTCACCGAGCGGGGCAAAATCCGCGCCCGCCGGACGACCGGGAGCTGCGCCAAGCACCAGCGTCAACTGTGCGCCGCCGTCAAGCGCGCGCGCATCTTGGGCCAGATTCCATTCCGCCTCGAGTACCACCGACATTAACCCGTCGGTCGCAAACGGCCGGCGTTGTTCAGGTCGAACCGGGTGAATTTATGGAAGTGATTCTCCGTCAGGACGTGCCGAATCTCGGGAAGCGGGGCGACGTGGTCCGTGTCAAGAACGGCTACGCCCGTAACTTCCTGATTCCCAGGCAGTTCGCGATGAAGGTGACCTCCGGCACGCGCAAGCAGATCGAGATCGAGCGCGCGGCCCACAACCGCAAGCTGGACCAGATGCGCGGACAGCACGAGGAGCTCGTCGGCCGGATCGAGTCGTTGAGCTTCACCGTGGCCGGCAAAGCCAGCGACGCCGGACGGCTCTACGGCTCGGTGGGCGAGAACGAGGTCGTGAAGCTCCTGGCCGCCCGTGGTATCGAGATCGGCCATCACCAGGTTATTCTCGAGGACCACATCAAGCAGGTCGGCCTCTACCACATCCCCATCCGCTTCCAGCAGGACCTGATGGCCCAGGCCAACGTTTGGGTCGTGGCCGAGGGCGACGAGCACGGGGCCGGTCTGCCCGAGGACGTGCCCGAGCCGCTCCTCTACATCGGCGGGCACCAGAGCCTGGAAGAGGCCCGGGCCCACGCCGAGGAGATACTCGTCGAGGAGGAACCGGCCGAGACGGAGGAACAATCTGAGGATTCCTTCGAGGTCGAGGACGAAGAGGCCGGCGAAGAGGACGAGGACGAACCGTCCTCGTGATTCCCTGGAAAAAAGCGACCCCGCCCGAGGGCGGGGTTTTTTTATTTCGGGCCGGTCGTCACACCTACGACTGTTCGGTCCCGTCTCGATGCGGGATTTTTTTTAGCGCGGGGCAGGTCTGGCCGCAGGGCGTTTCACGTAAAGCGGCCGGATGCGCGCCGCCTCGTCCGTCTCACCCCGGATGAGGCGCTCCCAGGCTAAGACTCCCAGGTGCACCGGGGACACCCAGTCGGGCTCCCGGATGATCCGGTTCGGGGAAATTCCCGCAACCTCGAGGTCCGCGCCGATGTACGCTCCGGCCGGGTAGCGGCGCTTAAGCCCGCACGCGGCGACCAGCCCGCACCCTCCGAGCGGCTCCCCGTTCCGGAAGAGCTGCGCGTAATAGAGCCCAGCCCCCGCCGGGAGGGTGGCGCAGACGGTCTCTCCCTCCCGCAACTCCCCCTTCGCCCCCCGCGCGATGCAGTCCAGGCTGCCTACCCCGATGAGCTTCAATCCAAGCGATTCCACTAAACCCAGGGCGGTGGCCAGCCCCACCCGGATGCCGGTGAAGGAGCCGGGTCCCAGGGCCACGGCGACGGCGGTCAAATTCTTCCAGGTCAATCCGGTTTCTTCCAGGCAGTCCCGCGCCGCTGAAAGGAGCCTCGCCCCGCCGGTCTCGGTCGGCGCAATCTCCCGCCGGGCGACGGGTTCGCCATTCTCGAAGAGGGCGGCGCCGCCGCGGCGGGTGGCCGTGGCAAGGGTGATCAGACGCTCCAACCTTCCACTCCCGCCAAGAGGTGCAGGTGCCCCGCGTCCAGGGTCGTGAGGACCGCTCTGCGCCCCGTCCCCTCGAAGTCGAGCGAAATGTGCAGTCCCTCGACGTCCGAGTGACCGTGCCCGAAGGGAAAATGGGGCGAAGCGAGTAATGCCCCGGCAAACCGAGCGGAGCGAGCTACGCCTCCGGCGAAACCGCGTTCGGCCCACTCCACCGCCAGCACCCCCTCCGGTCCCGGCAGCTCGTCCAGGCCCAGCTCCGCCGCCGGGTCCCCCCCGGCCTCGAACCGATACAGGTCTGCGTGGTAGAGGGTCAATCGTCCGTGGTACTCACGCAGAAGCTGGAAGGTGGGGCTCCTCACCCCCCGCTTTATCCCCAGACCCCGCGCTACTCCGCGGATGAGGGTCGTCTTCCCCGCGCCCAGCTTCCCGGTCAATAGGAGCGTCTCGCCGCCGCGACAGGACCGTCCGATCCGCTCGCCCAGGGCAATCGTGGAATACTCGTCGGGAAGCGTTATGCGGTTTTCCATCCACAGGCAGGGGGTTTAACCGAGCGAACCGAGCGAAGCGAGCTACGCCTCTGGCGAACCGAGCGAAGCGAGCTACGCCTCCGGCGAAACCCCTTGTCTCCTTTTCCATCAGTTAAAGAACCAGACGCCGCCCAGGCCGAACTCCGACCCGGTCCCCAGGCCCATGAAGGTGAAGGTCAGGCTGTGCGCCGATTTAGGGACTCCGACCGCCATCTCGGTCCAGCGCTCCGGGGTCAGATTGCAGAAGGTTGAGTATGCGCCCGATTCGGCGCGGCACGCCGGTTCTGACGCGCCGCTCACGTAGAGGCGCAGGCAGACGACCCGGGTGAGAGGCGGCAGAAGCACGTCAACGCGGACGGCCTCGGCGTTCCTGCAGACGCGGCAGGTATCGGCGAGGGTGGTGCTGCGGCCCCACATCTCCACCGGCAGCAAGGCCAGCTTCCAGTCGAGATTGGCGGGCCCGTAGGTCTCAAGGTTGACGATTCCGGCGGATTCCCCGCCGCCTCCGATGTCGAGCCAGTTGATGAGCATCCCATCGCCGATGCGCTCCAGCACGCCGGGATCCCAGAGCCCCTCCCGGCGCTCCAGCGGCTCCCAGTCTATGCGCCAGATGGCGTCGGGGACGTCGTATTTCGGAAAAACACGCTCGAGAAGCGGGGTTGAACGCACCTCGGCGATGTTCACCCCGTCGCTTACGACGTACGTCGGGCGGCGAATCCGCACCCGACGGGCCCAGCTCTCAAGCACCACCGCCAGGTTGCGCGGGCCCTCACAGATTTTTGGCGGGAGCGCCCCGGAGAGGTCCACTACCGGGACGTCGGCGATGCAGCGGTAGGCCCCGGGTTGGGATGTGGCGATGACGGTCCGGGGAGGCAGGATTTCGGGAACGCGGCGGCAGAGGTCCAGTACATTCCCCTCGACGCCGCTCTGGGGGAAATTTGCGAGCGGGGGCACCACGAAAGCCAGGGCCACCGCCACTGTGACCCACAACCGGACCCTTCCGCGTTCCTTCCAATACGAGCCGCACCAGGTTACGCCCACCACTACCACCAGGGGCGCCGCCCACAGGACCATGAGCTCCCCGCCCCGCATCACGAGGTAGGTCACCACCACGGAAATGACGATAGCCGCCAGGGAGGTCCGCAACCTGAGCTTCGGGACGGCGAGGGAGAAGGCGGCGGCGGCGAGGAGGAAACCTACCACCGAGGCGCCCAATAGAGTGAAGATTCGAATCGGCAGCGCCGCCACCAGCGCGATACGCTGCTCCATCGCCGTTGCGCCGCAGAGGGTGAGGGGGGCGAGCACTTCCCTCAGGGGGTTGGACTCGAAGAGAATCGGCCCGAAGACGGCCCGGGCCGCCGCCAGGGCGAAGGGGATAAGAAGCAGAAGGTAGCGCTTCTCCAATTGCTTGCGCTTGACGGCGTCTATGGCCGGCACGGCCAGGGCGAAGGCCAACCCGGCGAACATGCCCGGATAGCTGGTCAGGGTGAGGGCGCCGGCGGCGATCGCGAGAGTTCCGATGCCGCGGAGCACGCCGATGACGGCGATAACCAAAAAAAGGGCGTCGAAGGCGATGGGCTGTAACGAAGAGGAAGCCGTGATGACCGAGGGGGAGAGGGCCACCGCCAGTCCGGCGATGCAGGCGATTATCGGCTCGGCTCCGAGGTCGACCGCCAGGAAGAAGGCGGAGAGGCCGAAGCCTACTAGAATCAGCACCCCCAGCACGCGGGCCGTGGTCGTCCCGGCCTCCCCGCCGAAAATCAGGCGTCCCGCCGACAGGAGCCCCACGAGGAGGGGGTTGGCGGTGGCGTCACTCGAGGGATCGTCCACGTTGACGCGGAAGCTCTCCCCGGCCAGGAGTTCCTCGGAGAAGGAGAGCTGCAAATAGGCGCCGTCGTCCAGTCCTCCGCCGAGGGCGTGGAAGAGGATCCCCGCCAGGGCCGCGACGGCCGCCACGAGGAAAATGTAGGCCCCCCGGGAATTCAGGAGGCGTCGTTTTCGCGCTGGAGCTTGGCCTTCTGCCAAAGGGCCTCGAGTTCGGGTAGGTCCAAATCGGTCAGCGAGACGCCCCCGGCGGCGCACCGCGTCTCCATCCACCGGAGCCTCTCCTGGAATTTCTTTATCGTTCCAATCAGCGCCTGCCCGGGGTCAATTTTCAAGAAGCGGGCGAGGTTGGCCAGGGAGAAGAGAACGTCGCCCAGCTCGTCGGCGATCCGGTCCCTCCGCCCGTCCTCCACGGCCCGGCGGAGCTCGACCGTCTCCTCTTCCAGCTTGTCCAGGACGCCGCCCACCTCGGGCCAGTCGAAGTGGTAGTTGGCCGCCTTTTCCTGTGCCCGGACCCAGGGTGAAGGTCCCGTCGCGCTCCGCCAGCAGGCCGATGAAGCTCGCCAGGTACAGAACGTCGCCCAGCTCCTCGATGATCCCGGTGGAACTTTCACCCGCAACAGCTTCGTAGAATTCATAGGCTTCCTCGATCAGATACCGGGCCATGCTGCGAATGTCCTGTTCGGCGTCCCAGGCGCACCCTCCCGGGGAGAGTAGGGTTCTCAAGGTGTCGAGCAGCCGGTCGTAGGATTGCACCGCTTTGCTCCTCGTTGTTGAGGCGGCCTGTGAAGTATACGGGGGACCCGGGGGAACTGTCAATCGGCTGACAGATTTGGGTTTACCGGTTCGTACCCCGTAACGCGGCGGGTGGGCCGGTTTTCCGGTAGTCTCCACTCGGGTTCCCGAGACGCGGGGTGTGGTTTCCGGGCGCGGAGCCTGCGCTCGAAGCGGCGTCGCCACGTTGACTAGGTGGAACCGGTGTGCTAATCTTCCCCCCGACGGAGGGGGCCGAAAACCGCTCCCGACGGACGCTTAGCGGCCGGACATCATTTTCCGGAGTCCCATGGGGGAAGAACTTAATATCGCCGTGCTGACCTCGGGCGGGGATTCCCCCGGGATGAACGCCTGCATCCGGTCCGTGACCCGGACGGCGCTCTACGGAGGCCGTAAGGTGTCCGGGGTGTTGGACGGCTACGAGGGCCTGTTGAATGGCAAATTCAAGGGCCTCGTGAGCCGGGATGTGGGTGGGATACTAGACCGCGGCGGGACCTTCCTCGGCACCTCGCGCTCGGAGGAGTTTCTGGGGGCCGAGAATCGGAAACGGGCTTACGGGCACCTGAAAGATAAAGGAATTGACGGACTGGTGGTCATCGGCGGCAACGGATCCGCCGCCGGAGCCCACGCCGTGGCCCGGGAAACGAAATTCAAAGTCGTCTGCGTGCCCGCCTCCATAGACAACGACGTCTTCGGAACGGATAACGCCATCGGCTTCGACACCGCGGTGAACACGGCCCTCGACGCCGTGGACAAGCTCCGCCAGACCGCCGACAGCCATCACCGGATATTCGTCGTCGAGGTCATGGGACGCAAGTCGGGAGCCATCGCCCGGGAGGTGGCGCTGGCCGGCGGGGCCGAGGCGGCCGTGGTGCCCGAGGTGCCCGAAAGCGCCGAGCTTCCGCCGCTGGCTGAACGGCTGACCTTCAACCTGAAGCGCTCCCGGAAGAAATCGGCCGTGGTCATCTGCGCCGAGGGGGCCGGCCGGGCCGAGATCATCGCCGAGGAGTTGGAATCGCTCACCGGCATCGAGTGCCGGGCCACGGTGCTCGGTCACCTTCAGCGCGGAGGAGCGCCCACCTCCTACGACCGGAACCTGGCGGCGCGCCTCGGCTGGGCGGCCGTGAAAGCAATCGGTGAGGGAAAGAGCGACGTCCTCGTCGGGCTGATAGGGAACAGCATCCGGGAGACGCCTCTCGATAAGGTCATCGCCCACGAACACCGCTTCAACCACCAGGAGTACGCGCTCCTGGGAATCCTGAGTCTGTAGGTACAGGACAATGGGTTTTTTCGACTTCCTCAAACGGAAAAACAAGGCGGAGCAGTCCGCGGCGGCACCCGAACCCACCGCGGCGAGAAACAAGCTCCCCATCGGGTTCTACGTCTCCCCGGACGACGAGATCGCCGGCGAGGTGAAGGGGAACGTGAACGTGCTGATTCAGGGCACCTTCGAGGGGGAGATTGACGTCTCCGGCCTGGTGTGGGTGGCGGAGGGGGCGAAGCTGGCCGGCGTGGTCCGCTGCGACGACGTCCGGCTGGAGGGCCACGCGGTCGGCATGTTCTACGTAAACGGGGTGGCCGATATCGGCCCCGTGGCGCGTTGCGATGCCGAGATGGTCGCCGGGCGTATATGGCGCGACGGGTCCTTCGTGCAACCGATACCCGCGGGGAAAGACGCCCCGGGTCAACCGACAGCCACTCCCCTGGGGTGAGACGGTCGGTCGGCGGTGTCCGCGTCTAGACTAGAAAGACGGTGGACGAGGGTCGAATCCCTCGCCCGAGATAGTGAAAGAAGGCATACGATGCGAGCCCTGTGCGTGTTAATGAGCCTGCTCCTCTTCAGCGTCCCCGTCCTGGCCTCCACGGGTAGCGGCTCCGATACCTCCTCCGATCCCCAATCGGAGTGGATCCTGACTCTTTCACTGGTGGGTCTGGTGGGCGTAGGTCTGGCCCTGTTGGCGATTTTCACCCCCGAAGACACGAGTGATGAGGTAATCGTCTCCAACCCGGAAACGGACGACGGGACGGTGGACTCCGAAGCGCTGGAGGCCGTCGAGGCTTCCCGGGAGGCCGAGGCGGACAAGGATCAGGACACCACCGAAGACGATCTCTTCAAGGGGATCGAGGGGGACTAGCGGGGTTGCCATCTTGAAAAGATACACCGGTGCCGCATCTTCATTTGGCGGCAAGGGGCTTTACTGGGAGCATAACTCGGTTCGCCGGGGGCGTAGCTCGGTTCGCTCGTTTAAACCCCTTGTCTCTGTGGTGGCGGCGTCCATCATCGCCTTAATCCTTGGCGGTTGCGAACCGTCGGCCGAGGAGACCGCGGGGCTCGGCGGCTGCTGGGTTCTCGACGGCTCCCAGGGCGTCCTGGTGCTTCTGTCCAAGGACGGTGACGTGGAAACCGTCGCGGACAATTTCGGCGACGCGGATTATATGGCCGCCGAGGCCCAGACGGGCACACTCTGGGTGTGCGATTCCGACGCCGCGAGGCTTATCAAAATATCCAACTCCGGGCAGAAGGAGCTCTACGTCAGCGGTTTCGTCCACCCCGAGTCGGTGGCGGTGGACTCGGACACGGGAGACGTGTACCTGGCGGACTCAGGCGCGCTAGAGGCGGTCGCCCTCGACTCCGACGGCAACACCCTGTGGCGGAGCGGGCTCGATTCGCCGCCCCGCTCGATCGCACTGGCGGGCGGTGACGCGCGGGTCGTCCTGGTCCTGACGATAATTAACCAGAACGGATTCCACGTCCTCGGCCTCGATCCCACCGACGGCGGGACGGAGTTCGAGCTGGTCCTGGAGGGCGGGTACTACGATCTAAGCGCCGATCCCGACGCGGATTGTTTCTGGCTGGCCACCGGGGATGCTTTGGAGAAACGCTCCCTTTCCGACGGCTCCCTCCTCGTGACCGTGGATGGACTGGGGAGCCCGCGGGTCGCCGGAGCGATGGGCGACGGATGTTGGGTTTTCGACGCCGCCGGGATGGACCTCCTCTTCGTGGATACGGACGGGGTAGTCACGGCGGAGGTCGAGGACCTCCCGGGAACCCCCGAACTATCCACCCTGGAGGACAAAGTGTGGCTCTCGGTACGGGAGGCCGATCTGGTGGCGCTCTACGATTCCACCGGTGAGAGGGAGGTTCGGGTGAGCACCATCCTGGACCCCTCACCCTTGGCCGCGGTGCGGTAGTTACGGATTCGGGTCGGCCTCGGGCAGGCCCATTCTTTAACCGATTGCGGGTGATAACGTGATCGAGGGTCGGGTCGAAATGATGCGGTCCCGGCGGCGCAAGCAGAAACGCAGGGTGGTGGCCCTCGTGGTGGCTTGCGTGCTGACGGTCGCCGTGGTGCTCGTCCTCTGGCGACCCTGGGAGACGGAGGAGAACGCGTCGGGCGTCGAGACGCACGACGGTGAAATTGCTACGGTCAACGAGCTGCCCAACGGCAACGAGCCGCCTGACGAAATTGTCCTCCCAAGGCACTACTCGGTGGAGGTCTGGCACACGCCGGCGGACGCCGAGAAGCTCAACGACGTGGAGTACCAGCTC
>JAPLSK010000055.1 GCA_026398675.1 bacterium
GGCCAAAGCCAGAAGGAGCAGCGGGTCAACCCCGAAGACCTCCCCCGCCTTTTCGGCGTCCTCGAGGTACGTAAGCGGGTATGCGAGGGAGAGGACCCACAGACCTCCGGGCTCGTCACCGACCAGGGCGCGGGAGGCGTACTCGATTTCGGGACGGACGTCGTAGTCGCCCACCTCGTAGCCGCGCCGGGCGCAGGCCAAGGCCAGCCACGCTTCGGCCTCGGAATCGTCGCTGCGGTAACGGGCCAGAACTCCGGCGTAGGCGTTGAAGAGCGCGTCGTCGGCCGCGCTCGCGAGCGCCAGAAGCAGGTCCAGCTCCTCGTCCCCGGGTCGGGAATACAAAAGGTCGGCGAGGCCGCCTCGGGGGGCTAATCCCTCCGGTTCGGGCGCGAGCCACCACTCGACGCCGCGGATTGGAAGCTCGTAGAAGGGATAGGCCCAGTTGTAAGCCGGCGGCACGGAACCGTTTCCCGCCAGTTCCTCCATCCTCGGCCGCCAGTACTCCACATGGTAACTGTATTCGGAGTCGTCCCCGGTCTGGGCGAAGGCCTCCGCCGCCTGGGCCCACTCGCCATCCTTCGCGCGGATGGTGGCCAACCGCCAGGCGGCGCGCGCCCGCTCCTTGCCGGAGAGCCCCCCGGCCAGCGCGTCGGCGTACAACCGGGCGGCCTCGTAAGGGTCGGACGTGCGCCGCAGGTTGGCCCGGTAGAAACAAGCCTTGGCCACGGCCTCGCCCGCGTCACGTTCGAGGTACGTTCCGGCCAACTCCGGCGGGACCGTCGTCTCGGTCACTCGGGACCACTGCTCTTCCGCGGCCTCGCGCCGGTCCCGGCTCAGTTCGGTCACACCGGAGTAGAGGCGCGCCAGGCCGGAATAAGACGGGTCGTCGAACAGCTCGGCGTACTGGGCCAGCGCCTGGCGCGGACGGCCGATGGCGTGCTCGTACTCCCCCTTGAGGAGGTAGACCGCCGGCGAGAGGGTGAGCCCGTCAATCGCCCTCGCCGCGAGCCCCGTGTTCCCCACCTCGAGCGCCAGGGCCGCCAGGCGGGGCAGCTCTTCGGCGGGGCAGCGCTTCAGGTCGCCGAGGAAGGCGAAGGCCTCCCTAGGGGCGTAGAGGGCCAGCTCCCAGGCCGCGTCGCGAGAATCCAGAAGCTGGCGGGCCTGGATGAGCCACACGGTCAGATCCATCCAGGGCGGCGAGCCGACCTCCACCTCGCCCCGCATGCGCTCCAGCTCGTTGGCGAGCCCCAATCCGCCGCCGGCCTCTCGGCAAGCGGCGAGGTATTGCGGAAAAACGAGGGGGCGCAACGCGGGGGTCGCCAGGCGCCAGGCCTTCTCCAGGGCCGACCGGCGCAATTCGGTCTCGTCGTAGCCGTCGAGCTCCCCGGCGCGCACCAGGGAAGCGACGGATCCCAGGGCGCCATCTCCGACCGTTTCCAGCCGCGCCAGCCCCTCGTCGGAAAAGCCTTCCGCTAAAAGCGCGATGCCGTAGCCGAGTTCCAAGACGGGGTCCTCCCCCGGCGGTGGGGCGTTGTCCGGAGTGAGGCGCACCTTGCCGGAGACGGCTAGGCGGACCCGTTGCAGACGCGCCGCGGCGGAGTCCAGGCCGGCGAGGAGCGAGTCCGCCCGGGTCGGGTCGTTGTCGGAGAGGGCCAGCTGGGCCTCGGCGTACACGCACTCGGGCGAATTTTTTGGTAAATCCGCCACCAATTCATGCGCGCGCTCGGGCAAGCCGGCCGCGAGGTACTCCACCGGCCCCGGCGCCGGAAACCGCCCGATCAGCCCCTTCAGCCCCTCGGGCGGGGAACAGGCCAGGCTAAGGGCGAGCAGTACGCCCGGCAAGTATTTCAGCCATCTCATCGGTGTACTCACCGTCGGCCCCGTGGGTGAGAAGGGGTGAAAGGACGTCCAGATCTACTCCGCCCCCCTTCGTCGCTTCCAGGAGGACGAGCCGCGCCGGTCGGTCCGGCCCGGGGTGGACCAGGCGCATCCGCTTCGGTTCCAGCCGCCTCGACCGTAGCTCCGCCACGAGCTCGGCCAGCCGTCGGGCCGTGTAAATCAGCGTAAGCGCGCCACCGTCGGCGAGGAGCAGTCGCGCCGCGTCCAAGAAGTCGCCCAGGCCAGAGTAAACCTCCCGGCGGGCGGCATCCCGGGTCGCATCCGGGCTCCGTCGGCCGTCGGAGTGGGCGCGGTAGGGCGGGTTGGCGATGACGCGGTCGAAGCGGCCCGGTTCGCCAAGTTCCTGCCGGCGGCGCAGGTCGCCCGTTTGAACCGTGAGCGGAAAACCACCCATCCGCGCGTTCAGCTCGGCGAGGCTGGCCAGTTCGCGCTGGATTTCAATCCCCCAGGCCGCGGGGGATTTCCCCAGGTACAGGGCGGCCAGAGACGCAGCCCCGTTGCCCAGACCGAGCTCGGCGAGGGGCCCGTCGCCGGGAGCGAGGAAATCCGCCAGAAGAACGGCGTCCACGCTGGTCCGCGGACCGGCGCCCGGCTGGCGGAGCCTGAGAGCCCCGTGGAAGAGTGTGAATGTCTCGGTGAAGTTCGCCATCCCCCGGGCCCCGAAGCGGTTCCGGGCTTGATTGTAGCAACGCGACTCCCGCCCGGCAAGGCCGGTGACCCCTTTGACGGCGAAGAGCCCGCTGTGCTAAGCTCACCCAAAGATGCGAAGCGTGGAAGCCTGATTGGAGAAACTGATGGCCGCTTACTCTTTTCTTGATCTGGCTGAAGATGTATTAAAAGTATCTTCGAAACCTCTGACCTTCCAAGAAATTTGGCAGATTGGGAAGGATAAAGGTCTCGTCAATAAAATCAAGACGACCGGTAAAACACCATGGCAGAGCCTTGGCGCGCAACTATACGTAGACGTACGAGATAATAAAGACTCTCTTTTCATCAAGGTGGGCAAACGACCAGCACGGTTTTTTTTGAATAATAGAGCCGCCGATCTCAACCAGGATATCGTTAAGGATATTGAAAATGAAGAGACAAAGAAGAAGGAGAAAAACACCGAATATTCAGAGCGCGATCTCCATCCACTTTTAACTTACTTCGTGTACGCTAACACAACTTTCAACCGTGGTCGATCAATCTTGACCAAGACTATAAATCACGAGAAATCAAAGCGTTCTGGATATAATAGCTGGATATACCCCGATATAGTAGGTTTTTACTTGCCAATCGAGGACTGGCTGCCGGAAGTAATTGAGTTCAATCGGATGTCAGACAATAATTCCATTCGCTTATTCTCTTTTGAGTTGAAAAAGAGCCTTACAAAAGTAAATTACAGGGAATCATACTTTCAAGCTGTTTCTAACTCATCTTGGGCACACGAAGGGTATCTTGTTGCGGCAGATATACTACAAGACGACGACTTTCTTTCCGAATTGGAGCGTCTTTCATCTTCATTTGGAATTGGTATCATCCACCTTGATCTGAAAGATATTGACAGTTCTAGCATTCTTTATCCTGCCCGCAGCAGAGATTTTCTAGATTGGGAAACAATAAACAAATTGTGCGAGCAAAACACGGATTTTAAAAAGTTCCTTAAGGATGTTAAAATTGATTTTGAATCCAAGCGATTACATGGGAATGAATTCGACGATGTAATAAAGGACCCATATAAGCACATTAAGTATAAACTCAAGATCGAGCAAGATACTTGAGCGGACGTATAAAATCGCACTGCCGATTATTCTTAAACGGAGGGTGATGAGCGACGGCATGATCGAGCTGACGACCCCGCTGACCGAAAAAACGGCCCGCGGCCTTAAGGCCGGCGACCGGGTCCGGCTCTCCGGAATCGTTTACACCGGTCGGGACGCCGCCCACGCCCGTCTGATCGAGCTATTGGAGAAGGGGGAGAAGCTGCCCTTCCCGCCCGAGGGCGCCGTCATCTACTACGTGGGGCCCGCTCCGGCCAAGCCGCCGCGCCCCATCGGCTCCGCCGGCCCGACCACCTCCTACCGGATGGATTCCTACACCCCGCCGCTGTTGAAGGCCGGGGTGCGGGGGATGATCGGCAAGGGGCTGCGGGGGGAGAACGTTGTCGAGGCGATGAAAAAGCACGGAGCCGTTTACTTCGCCGCCATCGGCGGGGCCGCCGCGCTCATCTCCAAGTCCATCCTCTCCGCCGAGGTCATCGCTTACGAGGACCTCGGCCCCGAGGCCATCCGCCGTCTCGAGGTCAAGGACTTCCCCCTGGTCGTGGCCCAGGATTCCCACGGGCGCAGCGCCTACGAGGACGGCAAGCGGAAGTACCGCTCCATCGAGACGGTTTGAGCCCCCGACCCCCGAACGCACCCGACCCGGGACCCGGCGACGGGTCCCGTTATCGTACCGCACCCCGCGGAGGAACCCCATGAGCCGCATCCTCTTCCTCGGCGACGTCATGGGCCGGCCGGGACGACTGGCGTTGAAAACGCACCTGCCCGCCGTCCTCACCGAATATTCCCCCGACCTCGTCATCGCCAACGTCGAGAACGCCGCCGGCGGGGCCGGTATCAGCGCCAGGCCCCTGAGCGAGCTCAAGGGGCTCGGAATTGACGTCTTCACCTCGGGCAATCACGTCTGGGACAACCGCGAGGCCTACGCGCTCCTGGAGACCGAACCGTTCCTCCTGCGACCGGCCAACTACCCGCCGGGGGTGCCGGGGAAAGGCGTCGCGGTGCGCGCCCCGGCGGACGGACGCGCCGGAATCGGCGTCATCAATCTCCAGGGACGGGTGTTCATGCGCGAGATTGACTGCCCCTTCCGCGCGGCCGACCGGGAAATCGAGGCCCTGCATAATTCCGGCGTGAACGCCATTTTCGTGGACTTCCACGCCGAGGCCACCAGCGAGAAAGAGGCGCTGGGGCGGTATCTCGACGGGCGCGTGACCGCCGTCATCGGCACCCACACCCACGTCCAGACCGCCGACGGGCACATCCTGCCGGGCGGGACCGCCTACCTCTCCGACGCCGGGATGTGCGGCCCCACCGGGGGGGTCATCGGTGTCAAGGCCGAGAGCGTGGTGGGGCGATTTTTGAATGCCTTGCCCTTCCGCGCCGAGCCGGCCGGGGGGCCGGTCGCCCTCCGGGGCTGCGTGGTGGATTTCGATGAAAAGACCGGGCGAGCCCTCGCCATCGAGACCGTCAACCGCGAGGACGACGATGGGTAGGCGGATTCTGGTCGTGGGTGGGAACGCCGCGGGGCTCTCCGCCGCCGCACGAGCCAAGCGCGAGGATCCCCGCGCCGAGGTCGTCGTCCTCGAGGCCACAGATACCCCCGCCGTATCCAACTGCAACTTCTCCTATGTCCTCTCGGGCAGGGTGGAAAAACTCGGCCGGGTGCTGTCGCATCCGCCGGAATATTTTATGGAGCGCGGGGTTGACCTGCGCACCGGCGTGACCGTGACGGAAAATGAC
>JAPLSK010000056.1 GCA_026398675.1 bacterium
AGCAGTTACCTGGCCGACGACCCCGCCGACTGCTCTCCCGCTCGCGTTATTGACGGTGAAATCGGCACCGCCTGGGTCGAGGGGGTGGAAAGTAACGGCGTCGGAGAATCGCTCACCCTCGAACTGGGGGTGCCGACGGAAGTACGCAACGTGGCTGTCCTGCCGGGGTACTGCGCCTCGCCGGAGGTCTGGCGCGCCAACGGTCGGCCGTCTCGGGTAAGATTGGAATTCTCCGACGGAACCGCCGTCGAGAAGGCGCTGGAGGACGCCCCGTTCGCCCAGGTCATCTATCTGGACGAGGCGCGGACGGTGAGCTGGCTTCGGCTGACGCTCCTGGACGTTTACCCCGGCGAGCGGTGGGCGGATACGGCCGTCAGCGAGCTGACGATCAACTACCTGGAAGGTTATTAGAAACCCCGCGATTCGTTTGATTCCCCAAGGACGAGGCCGATGAGAATCACCGATCACCCCATTTTGCAGTTCAAGCTGGGCCGACGGGTGCGGTTCACCCTGGACGGCGAGGAACTCTGGGGGTACGAGGGCGAGCCCGTCTCCGCCGCGCTCCACGACTCCGGCGTCCGCATCCTGCGCTACTCGATCAAGGAAAAGCGCCCCCGGGGCTTCTTCTGCGCCATCGGCAACTGCTCGAGCTGCCTGATGGTCGTGGACGGCGTGCCCAACACCCGCGTCTGCGTCACCCCGCTGAAGGAGGGCATGGCCGTCCAGCGCCAGTACGACAAGGGGCACCTCTTGGTGGAAGGGGGGGCCCGGTGAGCGCATTCTCCATGGAGCCCATCCACCGGCCCCAGCCGCTGGACCTCCTGATAGTGGGCGGCGGCCCCGCGGGCCTGTGCGCGGCGGTCGAGGCGGCGCCCTTCGGACTCGAAATCCTCGTCGTGGACGACGGACCCGCACCAGGCGGCCAGCTCGTCAAGCAGACCCACAAGTTCTTCGGCAGCAAGCTCCAGCTCGCCGGGACCCGGGGCTATAGCATCGGCGAAAAGCTCTACGAAGACCTCGCCAAATATCCCAACGTCGTGCTCTGGCACGACTCGCGCGTCCTGGGCGTATACCCCGACGGCGTGGTGACCGTGGACCGGGCGGGGAGTTACCACAAGTTCAAGCCGGATAAAACCGTCATCGCCACCGGGGCGTCGGAGAAGTTCCTGGCCTTCCCCGGCAACGACCTGCCGGGGGTTTACGGCGCCGGCGCCGTGCAGACCCTGATGAACGTCCACGGCGTCCTCCCCGCGGAGCGCCTGCTCATGGTCGGGGCGGGCAACATCGGCCTGATAGTCAGCTACCAGCTCATCCAGGCGGGGTGCTCGGTGGCGGCGGTGGTCGAGGGGCTGCCCACCTACGGCGGCTACCAGGTCCACGCCAGCAAGCTTCGTCGCGCCGGGGTGCCGATTCTGGTCAACCACACGATAAAGCGGGCGCTGGGGGAGGACCGGGTCACCGGCGCGGAGATCGTCAAACATTCCGGCTGGGTGCCGATTCCCGGCACGGAGCGTGAAATAAAGTGCGACGCCATCTGCCTGGCCGTGGGGCTCTCGCCGCAGAACACGCTGGCGCGCATGGCCGGGGCCGAACACTTTTACGTGGGCGAATTCGGCGGATGGGTGCCGAAGAGGAAAAGGACCGGGGAAACCACCGTTCCGGGGCTCTACGTGGCGGGGGACTGCGCGGGGGTCGAGGAGGCCACCAGCGCCATGATAGAGGGGCGCGTCGCCGGCATTGACGCCGCGTGCAAGCTGGGGAAGATGCCTTTGACCGAGTACACGGCCCGGATGGTGGAACTGGAGCGCCAGCTCGTCGAACTGCGCTCCGGGCCCATCTCGAAGCACATCCGCGCCGGGCTGGAAAAGGTCCTTATCAGCTGACGCGGCCGGGCGGTTGCGCGGTGCTTAAACGTAAGGGCGGACCTTCGAGTCCGCCCATTTTATTACCCTCTAAAGGGATAGGGGTAAACGCCTGAATTTTCGCGTCAGGACGTCGGTTGCGCGACCGCGCCCCGCTTTCTGCCGCTCAATTGGGCAATTGTTACGCCGGTGAGGGTGATGACGCCACCGATGACAAACCAGAGGGTAATCTGCTCTCCGACGAACAGGGCGGCGAGAATCGTGGTGGCGATGGGCTGGCCGTTGGCCATGACCGCCACCTGGCTCGCATCCAGGCGCCCCAGGGCGTAGTTCCAAAAGAAATAGCCCACCACGACGGTAAGGACGATGAGGTACGCCAGGCCGAGCCAGGCCAGCCGGCTCACCGTGGAGAAGTCGGCGGTGAGAGTAGCCGTGAGGCCGATGGGGGTGAAGAGAACCATACCGGCGCAGACGGCCAGGGTCAGCGCCGCCAGCGTCCCGCGCCGCTCCACGAGGGGCTTTGAGAAAGTCGTGTAAAGCGCCCAGCTCGCCACGGCCCCCAGAACCAGAAGGTCGCCGAACAGGTGTTCGGTCTGATAATTCAAGCCTTTCTGTGTCAGGAACAGGCTCACCCCGGCGAGGGAGAGGACCACGCCGAGCCAGCGGAGCCGCCCGGGCCTCTCCAGGCCGCGCAGGCCGGCGATGATGAGCACGAAAACCGGCGTCAAGGGGTAAAGGAGGCTGATCTGGGCCGGGGTGGAGAGCCGCAGGCCGTAGAGAAAGAGGAGCGGATCGGCCGACACCACCAGGACTCCGAGGCCGATCAATTGCGGCAGCTCCTCCTTTTTTACGCGCAGGTCCACGCCCTTCAGCGCGCAGACGGCGAGGAGAATGAGCGCCGCGCCCCCGAAGCGCATGAAACAGAGGCTGAGCGGCTCCAACTCCGCCACGGCGTACTTGCCCAGGATGTACGTACCCGCGGAGATGAGCGTCTGGGCGACGAGAGCCAGGTAGGCGAGGGTTTTTGCCGGTTTTACCATGTGCGGTTTCTGTGGTCGCGGGGAGTCTTTTTTGGTAGCATGCGGCCATGTCGAAGGAGCGAGGTCCGGCTTTTCTGGTGATGTGCGGCGTGGCGCTGGTCTGGAGCGGGGCCTTCGCCGCGCTGAAGTTCGGCCTCTCGACCCTTTCACCCGGTGCGACTGTCCTGCTGCGCTTTTTCCCGGTGTGGCTTGTCTGCGCTGCGTACCTCGTCCGCCGCCGACGGGATTTCGTAACGCTCGTTAAAGGGCACCCCTGGAAAATCGTCGCCGCCAGCCTGCTGGGCGTCGCCGGTTACAATTTCAGAGAATTTTTTTGACTTTGGTTTGAAAATTATTTAAACTCTAAATAGTTGTTAAGAAAAAGTTTATCGTATGGGAAATCAAAATTAGACGGGAAATCGCGCAAATAAGATAAGAGCGCGTCGCTTAACCCTCGACGCCTCCGACACCGGCCGTTGCACCGGCCTACGGTAACCCATCTAAGTACATGTTTGATCATACCATCACACTAAGGAGAACAGATGTCAGATTTTACTGATAAGCTCAAAGTTCTTTCTCAGCGGGTGAAGGATAATCTGCCCGATACCGAGACCGAGGAAGCAACAAAACAAGCCTTTATTCTGCCATTTATCAGCATGTTAGGATATGACATCTTCAATACGACAAAAGAAGTCGTGCCCGAGTTTACGGCAGATATTGGTGCTAAAAAGGGTGAACGCGTAGATTATGTAATCATGATGAATGGTAAGCCAATAATTCTTATTGAAGCAAAACCAGCTAAATCAGACATTGATAAAGAGGATCCCAACCAGTTAAGGAGATACTATAATGTGACTGATGCAAAAATTGCTATCTTTACAAATGGAGTATACTACCGTTTTTTTAGTGAGTTTGCTTCGCCAAACAACATGGATTCGAGTCCATTTCTAGCCTTTGATATACGCGTGCTTCCTGATGATAAAGAAAAGATTGACTTCCTGGAAGAATATTTCTTTAAGGGGAAGTTTAACATTGAGGTACTGCTTATAAAAGCCCAAGAACTAAAATATCTGAAAGAATTCAAGGATATTTTCGGCGATCAAATAAAAAAACCGCATGATGACTTAGTCAAATTCTTTGCAAGGCGGGTAAAGGAAGGTAACCTAAGTAAAAAACAAGTAGGTTTGTTCACAGACCTGCTGAAAAAGGCGATTACTGACTTCATTAACGACCGAATTAACCAGCGGCTTGAATCGGCAAAGCAACAGGAAGAACGCATCGAACAAGAGATTCGCAGTCAACAAACTGTAGGAAGTTCGGTTGTTACGACAGACGAAGAGATTGAAGCATTCCACATAACAAGGGCACTTCTATATCAGGTTTGTACTCCTTCGAGGATCGTACTTCGTGATTCAAAGTCATACTGTTCGGTTTTATTTGATGACAATAATCGCAAGCCAATCTGCCGGTTTTACTTCAACAGTGCTCAGAAACAAATTGGTGTGTTTGACAGTGAAAAGAATATGGAAAAGATTGCAATCAACGATTTATCAGATATCTATGCAATAAAAGACAAGCTACTTGCAGTCGTATGTTCATACCAAGAGCCGGAAACAACGGAGACAACGGAAACAACACAGTAAGCGTTATTAAAGTAAAATAATAAAAGGGAGCCTCGCGGCTCCCTTGATTTTAGTTTTGGCCGGGGTTTTAATCGTAAACGTGGCGGGCAGGAATAGACAGCCGGAGCCCGGCCTTACGAAAAGCTCTCCGTGAACGGAATGGAAATGCCCCGGCGGTCGAGCTCGGCGAGCAGCTCGACGGCGGGGATGGCCCGCTCCGGGGGCAGGGCGCCGCGCTCCGTAATCCGGCCGTCGGCCAGCATCCGCGCCGTGACCGACACCGGGAAGCCGGTGCAGCGCATCATCGCCGTGAGCCCCGTTTTCCCGTCGGCGTAGTCCAGCAGTCGGCAGGAAATCGTCAGCGGCTTGCCGTCCTTTTCGCCGGTGAACTCGCCGTGGAGGACCACCAGGTCCCGCCCCTCGCCCGCCAACTTTTCCGCGATGAGCTTCTCCAGGAGACGGCGCGGCTTGACACTCCGCCCGTCCACCTCCACCACTTCCTCGCCGTCCAGGCCCAGCTCGAAAAGCGCCCTCACCAGCCGGGCGTGCCCGGGGTAGCGCAGCGTTTTATATTCCAGGGAACGGACCATCCCGGCGAAAGTCTGGGGCAGGGTGCTGGAGCCGCCCGAGGTGTGGAAGGCTTCCAGCTCGCCCAGCTCTGGGTCGAGGACCGTTTCGACCTCGGTCAGCGGCGGCACGGTAACCGTTTTTCCATCCCGCAGGACGATGCATCGTTCCCGGTACTCGTTGATCAGCCCCTCGGCGGAGAAGACCAGCTCGTAGTTCCACTCGCCGTGCTTGGTTTGCGGCAGGCCGCCCACGCGGAGGCGGACGGTATCCAGGCGGTCGGTAAGCTCCGCGGCGCGCCGGACCAGGACGTTGACCAGCCCAGGGGCGAGGCCCATGTCGGGGATGACCGTCACGCCGCGCTTTTTCGCCTCGTCGTCCAGGGCCAGCTGCCGGGCGACGACATCCGAGTTGCCGCCCATGTCCACGAAGTGGGTTTTCGCGGAAATGGCCGCCCGCGCCAGGCCGAGGTTCAGCCGATAGCTCGAGGCCGAGACCAGGGCGTCGCAGCCCTCCAGCCAGCGCGTGACGGCCCGCTCGTCGGTCGCATCCAGGCGAGTGGTCCGTAGCCGTGGGTCGTCGAGCCGTCCCGCCAAAGCGTCGAGGCGCGCCTCGTCGGCGTCGGCCAGGCGCAGCTCATCGGGTTCGGAGTTCAAGAGAAGGTCGTGGGCCACGGCGCGACCCATGAGGCCGGCGCCCAGCAGGGCGATGCGCATGAGCTCTCCTCGGCGGCACAGCCGCTTTTACTATAAATTGCGTCGGAGCTGCTATTCTACCATCGGCTACAAATTACCCGCATCATCTCCACCGTCGCCTCGTTGGTCCCCAGGTCCAACTCCCCCTCGTTGTCGACGCCCGCGTACCCCACCTCGTAGAGCCGGTCGGCGGCCTGGTCGTAGAAGTAGTAACTCCCCATGTTCGGCTCGTAGGCCCAGACCGCGTCCGCGTTCGGGTCGTAGATGAAAAAGACCTGGTGGGAGTCGTCCCAGGAGATGTAGAGCCCCAGCGCGGCGTCCCAGTACCAGTCGGTCGTGTCCACGCCGGCCAGGGCGGCCGAGAAACCGAGGGCCAGGAGCAGCGCCCCGCAAAGGGTGACGAAGAGAACCCGGCTCATCGTCCACCTTTCCTTATCCATGCGGGTTCCGATCATCGCAAGGGAGACAAGGGGTTTAACCGAGCGAAGCGAGTAACGCCCTAGCGAAACCCCTTGCCCCGTCAGAGGAGTATCTGCGGTTTTCCGTCCACGGGGTGGCGGACGACGTTGATCTCCGCGCCGTACACCTCTCGCAGGAGTTTTGGCCGGACCAGCTCTTCCGGTCCGCCGCAGGCTACGATCCGACCGCCCGAGAGGATAGCCATCCGGTCGGCGTGCCGGGCGGCCAGGTTCAGGTCGTGGGTCACCATGAGGACGCCCCGACCCTCGGCGGTGAGCTCCTTCAGGAGCTTTAAGAGATAGGACAGCGAGGCGGGGTCGAGGTGGTTCGTCGGCTCGTCGAAGAGCATGAGCCGTGCGCCCTGGGCCAGAGCCTGGGCCAGAAAGACCCTCTGGCGCTCGCCGCCCGAGAGCTCGCTGACCGGTCGGTCCGCCAGACGCACGATGTCGCAGCGGCGCAGCGCGTCTTCGGCGGCGGACTCATCAACGGGAGTGTAAGTGCCGAAATCCTTGAGGTAACTGTACCGCCCCAGAACGACCACCTGGCGGACCGTGTACCCCGGCGCATTCGGGAGCTCCTGGGTCAGCCAGGCCACGGTCCTCGCCCTCTCGGTCGCGCTCAGGGAATTCAACGGGCGACCGCAAAGGGTCACTTCCCCGACCTGTGCCGGTAGATAGCCGGCTGCGACCGCCAGGAGGGTGGATTTGCCGGAGCCGTTGGGGCCGACCAGCGCGGCGAATTCGCCAGACCCCACGGAGAGGTTCACCCCGTGGAGAACGTTATGCGAGGCCGAATACCCGGCGGTGATCCCGCGAAGGCGCAGAAGGTTGTCGTCGGGCATCGCGGCGGATTGATTTTCTTCGACCATTGATTTATGCGAGATAGACATGTGAATCGAGACGGCCTGCGTCGCGTTCAGCCGTCGGGGAGGGACGCTCGCGGGCCTGAATACCCACCCCCGCGAGACGGCCAAGGCCGTTACTAAATCGCCATGGGCCGGGCACGGATTGGCGCGCCGGGCAACGAGGGTAAGCGGCGACGCGTGTTTTAGAATATGTGCCCGATGGCCAGGTGGAGCTCCCAGTTGTCGGAGGTGTCCTTGAAATCCTCCGGCGCGTCGGGCGAGATGACGACGTTATTCCCCGGAGCGACGACGAAGCCCACGTCCAAGCGGACGGGGCCGATGGGGGTGACGTAGCGCACTCCGACGCCGACTCCCACTGCCAGGTCGGCCAGGTCCATATCGGAGATTTTACCCCAGACCATCCCCGTGTCCGCGAAAATTCCGAGGGAGAAATCGGTGTCCGGGATGTCCACCCGAAGCTCCGCGTTGCCCACCAGGGAAGCGACGCCGCCCAGGTTCACGCCCCGTGAGTTGCGGGGGCCCAGGCTGCGTTCGGGAAAACCGCGGACCGAGTAGGCGCCCCCGGCGTAGAACCGCTCGTAAACGGGCAGCGTCTGCGTGTCGTGGTGGAGGGCGGCCAGGCCGATGTAGCCGCGCAGGGCGAGGCTGACGTAGTCGCCCAGGGGGATGTGGCCGGACAGGTCCGCGGTGAGCTTGTAGAAATCGTGGTCGCCGCCCAGGAAGCCGCCGGCATACTCGCCGTAGGGGAGGAGGTACACGCCGGAGTGGGGGTTGAAGGGGTTGTCGCGGGTGTCTACCCCGACGCGGGCGAAGAGGGCGCTGGTGTTGGAGTAGCCCTCTTCCTGGGGCAGGTCCGGGATGTCGTACTCCCAGAGGTTGACCCGCTCGAAACGCAGCCCCAGGGCGCCGGTGAGCCAGTCGTAGAAGCGCTGCTCCAGGGACAGGTCGCCGCCGAAGGAATCGGCCTTGAAGCCGTCCCGTCGCTCGCGCTCGTAGTACACCCGCACTCTCCCCGAAAGCCCCCGCACCGACATGAGCCACGGCTCGCGGTAAACGGCCTGGTAAAGCTCACCCTCGAAGCGGCTGGTCTTGAAGGCGTAGACGAAATCGGCCCCCACCTCCAGGTGCTGGAGATTGCCCCAGAGGTTGTTGTCGCCCCAGGAAACCTTGAAGCGGATCCCGGACCCCGTGCTCTCCGAGTAAGTGTAGCCGAGCTCGAAGCCGACCCAGTGCGTCTTGTCGGGCTCGACCTCGAAGAGGATGCGGACCTCGGGCGACCGCTCGCTCTCGCCGACGATGGAGTAGCTGACGTTGGTGAATAGACCCGTGGAGTAGATGTTGCGCTGGCTGGCGAAGACGTCCGAGGCCTTGAAATAGTCCCCTTCGCGGATGACAATCTCGCGCCGGATGATCCGCTCGAGGAACGGCTCGAAGCCCTCGATATCCACGCCGGTCACCATCACCCGGGGCCCCTCGTCCACGGTCGCCGTCAGCCTGGCCCGGCGCTCCCCTCGCTCCTCGGCGACCTGGATGTTCGCGTAGAGGTAGCCGTGCTCGGCGAAGAGGCGTATCAGGTTCAAGCGGACGGTGTCGGAGTAGGTCAGGGTCCAGACGTCGCCCGGCTCGAACCCAATCGCGGCCGATATTTCCCCAAAATCCACCAGCCCGGCATGGCGGACGTCCACCGACTCCACCAACGTGGGCGGTCCC
>JAPLSK010000057.1 GCA_026398675.1 bacterium
ATCATTATCGGCGGGCCGCAGGTGACGACGAAGGCGTCCTTCGGGTCCAGGCCCACCTCCTCCATCACCGGGGGCACGAAGCCAATCTTGCCCTTCCAGTCCGGGGTCTCGCCGCCGGGGTCCACGGTGAGGATGAGCTTCGCGCCTCTCTTGACCCACTCGTCGAACTCGCGCTTGTAGAGCAAGTCGCCGACGGAGCGCGCGCCGTAGAGGATGGTGATGTCCTTGTAGTCCTTGCGGTTGTCCAGGACGAACCAGATGAGGCTGCGCAGGGGGGCGATGCCGATGCCGCCGCCGACGATGTGCAGGTTCTTCCCCTTCATGAGCTCGTAGGGGAAGTGGTTGCCGTAGGGGCCGCGGAAGCCGACGGGGTCTCCCGCGTTCCGGCGCGAGAGGCCGCCGGTTACGCGCCCCACCTCCTTGAACGTGCACTCGATGAAACCTTTTCGCGTGGGGGAGCTGGCGATGCAGAAGGTGGACTCCCCCTCGCCGAAGGCCGAGTACTCGCCGAACTGTCCCGGCTCGAAGGCGAACTTATCCCGGAGCTTCTCGTCGGCGAACTCGAGCCGGTAGGTCCGGGTATCGGGGGTCTCCTGGAAGATTTCCTTGATTTCCGCCAACAGGGGCGCGTAGACGTTGGGCATATGCTCCGTCCTTTCGGGCGGTTTGTGAGCTTTACAAAAGTATGTCCTTACGCCGGTAAACGAGGTGCGAGACCAGTACACAGAGCGCGGCGAGGCCGATGAAATAGGCCGCCCTCCACCAGCCGCCGCCGGACGCTCCGGCCATAATCTCGGTCTGGACGAAGCGGAAGGGGCTTATAAATCCGATAGCCCTCGTGGATTCGGATACCCGTGAGAGCCCGCTGACGAAGTAGAATCCCAGGACGATTCCGAGGCACGCCCCGGTGACCGCGCGGGCCCGCTTCGCCAGGGCGGCGACGAGGAACCCCACCGCGCCGAAGGCCAGCATCAACAGCCAGGTCTGCCACGAGACGGTCAGGAAGGCGCCGACGTCGTACGGGGCGTCGGTAAAGGCCGCCAACAGGACGAGGCCGGCCAGGACCACGGCCAGATTGAGCCCGGTTACGAGCACCCCAGGGCCGCCATCTTCGAGTTGAGCACCTCGCCCCGCGTTACGGGCTTCGTCAGGAGGAACTCGGCCGTCTTCTCCGTCTCCTCGCGGGCGACGAGCCCCGCGCCCAGAAGAATCGCCACGATGCTGCCCAGGAGCATGGTGTAGACCGCGTTGTAGGTCACGTAGTAGCCCAGCACGCTGGTCATGTTCTCCATGTTCACGCCGAAGGTGGTCAGCATCCCCTTGAAGAAGGGATTCTTGAAGAAGGAGTCCAGTTGCTCGAAAACCCCGCTCCCGATCACCACCGGGTAGAAGAACATCATGAAGGTGTTCAGTCCGACCAGGACCGCGCACCAGATGAGAATCCCCCGCCGGTGCCGCCGCAGCTCCATGAAAAAGATGTTCGCGTTCAACCTTCCCCGCCCTCTTTAAGGGAAGGCAAGGGGTTTAAACCCCTTGTCTCCTCCTCTTTGTAGAAGTGGAGGAAGATTTCCTCGAGGTCCGGTTCCTCGAGGGTCACGTCGTTGACCGGCATGCCCGCCAGAAGCGCGAGGAGGTCTCCCGGGCGCCCGTCGAAGAGAAAGCGGCAGTCGCGGTCCTTCACCTCGAAGTCGTGCACGCCCTCGACGTCGAACGCGCCGGGCTCCGGGGCGGCGCCTAAGCTCAGACGGACTTTCTTGAGCTGCTTCCGGCGCAGGGAGCTGATCTCCTCGACGCCGACGACCCGGCCCCCTTTGAGAATCGCCACCCGGCCGCAGATTTTCTGCACTTCGGAGAGAACGTGGGAGGAATAGAAGACCGTCGTCCCCCGGGCGTTCTCCTCGCGCAGCGTCTCGGTGAGTCGGGCCTGGATGAGGGGGTCCAGGCCGCCGGTCGGCTCGTCCAGGATCAACAGCTCCGGCGAGTGGAGGAGCGCCGCCAGGATGGCCACCTTCTTCTTGTTGCCCAGGGAGAGATCGGCGAATCTGCGCGCGAGGTCCACATTGAACGCCTCCGCCAGATTCACGGTCCGTTTCCGGTTCTCCATACCGTAAAAGCGGGCCGAGTAGGCCAGAAGCTCTCCCACCCTCAGGCGGTCGTAGTAGTTCACCTCCGCG
This sequence comes from bacterium, assembly GCA_026398675.1. Lineage (NCBI taxonomy): Bacteria > bacterium. Next base: position 2,175 of record JAPLSK010000057.1, read on the forward strand.
GGCAGATACCCGACGCGCCTTTTTATCGCTTTCGCGTCCCGAACGATGTCCAGGCCGAAGATTCTCCCCTCGCCGCGGGTCGGGCACAAAAGGGACAACAGGGTGCGGATGGTGGTGGACTTGCCGGCGCCGTTGGGGCCGATGAAACCGAAGATTTCCCCCGGCTCCACCTCCAGGTCCACGTCCTCGATGCCCCGCGTCTTTTTGTAAAACTTGGTCAGGCCGCGGGTCTCTATCGCGAAACGGTGAGCGGTGTCCGTCACGTGACCCTTAATCCCGACCGGTTTCTCGTCGTGGTGAGTCGGAGCCGCAGTTTCGAGCCTCTATTCCCCGAGCTCGGCCACGGCGGCCATGACCTCGGTGATGTCCTGGCCGACGGGGCAGACGCGGATGCAGCGCCCGCATCCGACGCAGCCGGGCAGGTTCCACTTGTCCAGGAAAATCTTGAACTTGCAGGTGAAGCGGTTGCGCCAGCGGAGGGGCTGGCGTTCGCGCGGGTTGTGGCCCGAGGCGTGGAGGGTGAAGTGATCGAACTGGCATGCGTCCCAGTTCTTCTTGCGCTCGCCGGCGCCCAGCTTGCCCTCGTCCACGATGTCGAAGCAGTGGCAGGTGGGGCAGACGTAGGTGCAGGCGCCGCAGGAGAGGCAGCGGAAAACCAGCTTCGGCCACTTCTCGGAGTCGTAGTTGGAGTAGTCGTCGAGCCAGGGCTTGATCCGCTCCGGGGCCTCGGTGAGGTCGTGGCGCAGGTCCTTGTAGGCCTTCTCGATGGCCTTGTCGCGCAGGGCGCGGTCGGGCGCCGGGGCGAATATCTTCTCGTGCTTGGCCAAAAGCTCCTCGCCCTTGGCGCTGCCGGTCTCGACGTAGTAGCCGTCGTCGGCGAGGGGGGTCAGGAGGATGTCCGCGCCCTCGACGCCGTCGGGCCGTCCGCCGGTGGAGGTACAGAAACAGGCGTCGTCGGCGGCGGTGCAGCTCACGGCAACGATGATCGTGGCGGCGCGCCTCTTCAGATAAAAGTCGTCCTCGTACTCCCCCGCGAAGACCGCGTCCAGGCTCTGCATGCCGCGGGCGTCACAGGGCCGGGCGCCGAGAATCACCGTGGGCGGGTACACGTCGAGGAGGAGGTCGCGGACCCGCGTCTGGGTTGCATCGTAGTCGAAGGCGAGAATCGGCTCGGTCCGGGCGAAGATGAAGTCCTTGGCGGAGTTGGCGGTGGCGACGTACCCGGTCTCGTAGTCCTCCATCGAGGAGAGCTCGGCGAATACGACTTCGTCGCCCCGCGGAGACCGCGTCTTCCTCGGCCCGACGATGCGGTAGTTGTCGCCCGCGAGCGCCTGGAAGAGGTCGTTCAGTTCCCGCAGCTTGCCCTCGCGCATGGTTTCCCTCTGGTTAAGATGACGTTGGTCTATCCCTCGTAGGGGCGGGGCTCTGTCCCCGCCCGCGGGCGACCGCAGAGGACTTGTCCTACGGGTCGCCCCCACACCTTTCGGGCAGTCATCCCCGCGTCCGCTACCGGATAAACTCCTCGGCGGCAGCGCGGGGCGCTGCACCCCTGTATCGCGACGAGAAGGTCACACCTTTCGGGCGGTCATCCCCGCGTCCGCTACCGGATAAACTCCTCGGCGTCTTTTTCGGTGTAGGTGGTCAACGGCGGACGGGCCTCGGGGTCCAGGCCGGCCACGTAGCCGAAGCGCTCGCCGACGATTTTCCGCAGGTGCTGGTTCAATAAATCCAACGGGATGCCCACGGGGCAGGCCCGCTGGCACTCGCCGCAGCCGATGCAGCGCCCGGCCAGGTGGAAGGCCCGCACGATGTTCCAGCTCCAGTTCCCGAGCTCGTGGCCCGACGTGGGAACCCACTGGGGCTGGTTCGAGTCGGCGATGCACCGCTCGCAGGAGCACAGGGGGCACGCCGCGCGGCAGGCGTGGCACCGGATGCACTTTGCTAACTCCTCGCGCCAGAAGGCGTAGCGCTCCTCCCGGGTTTTTCCGGCCAGCTCCGCGGCCTGTTCGCTAGGGCGATACTCCGTGAGCGCCGGGTCCTCGGGGATGTCGCCGACAACGTGGGCCGTGTTCTTCGGCCGGTGGACGTCGCAGACGGAGCACTTGAAGGGACGCTCGCCGTCGGCGTCGTCGTGGCCCGGAAGCACGCCGGAGCAGCAGACGCCGATGAGGGTGACGGAGCCCGGGTCGAGCTGGGCCTCCTGGATGAGCCCCACGGCGGCCTTGGCGTCGCAGCCCTTCAGCACGACCGCCGGCTTGGAGAACTCGGCCATCAGGAGCTTGTAGCGCTTGTTCAGATACCCGGCGAGGTTGTTCAGGCAGCGCTCGTCGAAGACGAGTTGCTCCACGTCCGCCGGGTCGGTGATGAAGACCGGCGCCCGCCGCCGCTCGTCGTGGTGCTTTCCGTAGCCGATGACGACGTCGGCCTCGCCGGATTCGAGGAGCTTTTTCGCCAGCTCGCGCAGCTTTGTTTCCATGTCCTTACCTGGAGAGGTTGTGGTAGTCGGTGTGCGGCCCAAGCTCCCGCACCTTGTCCGTCACTTCGTTGATGACCTTGACCCACTTGACGCCCTCGGCCGCCGAGACCCAGGAGAACTGGAGCCTATTCAGGTCCAGGCCGAGGAAGGTGAAGAGTTCGCGGAAGACGGTCCAGCGCCGCCGGGCGTGGTAATTCCCCGTGCTGTAGTGGCAGTCGCCGGGGTGGCAGCCCGAGACCAGGACGCCGTCGGCCCCGTTCTCGAAGGCCTTGATGATGAAGAGCGGGTCTATGCGCGCCGAGCACGGCAGCTTGATGACGCGGACGTTCGCCTGGTACTTCATGCGGCTGGTGCCCGCCAGGTCCATGCCCAGGTAGGTGCACCAGTTGCAGACGAAGGCGACGATGCGCGGCTCCCACTTCCCGGAGGGTTCGGGTTTTTCCGTCTTCTCCAGGGGGACGGCCGTTTCCTCGATGACCAGCTCGTCGGCGGTCTTGGTGGTCAGGACTTCCTTTTGCGCCACGGGGTAACTCCTTGTTATCCTTCTTTTAATCTTTTTGATTTCTACGTGACTCGTTGTATTCAGCTTGTTCTGTGTTTATCCCAATCAGCCAAGCTGGCTTGTTCGGGGATGCCGCCAGCTCTGCCTCACTCATCGGAAGGCGCGGCCCTGGCGGCCCGTACATGAGGTTGTGTTTGATGAAGACGTGCCGACAGTGAGGGTGCCCTGGGCAGCAAGGCCACCATAATTTGTGATAATCTCTTTTTCTTTTTGTGCCCTCTTTGGTTAAACATCTATGACGCCCAACATTTGACTTTCCTATCCATACCGCTTGTTCCGCGTATTTATCTTCTATCCGGTCGTCTACCATCGGATTGGATACAATAAGAAATACCTTGTGTTCGAGTTTGCTAGCGCACCAGTCACAGGCACCGGCTACTTGAGGACAAGTTACGTAATTGCCCGGTCCAACCCGTAGTAGGTAAGAGTAATTTGAGATTCTGGCGGTCTCGGTAAGCGCGATTCGCCGCCAGTCGCGTTGAAGGCTCTTAAAGTTGTGATAAAGCTCACTTTCAAGCTTTCGGCATCCCCATTCGTCTTGGATTGATTTACATATTATTTCTTTCATTCTTTTTCTCGTATCTTTATCAATATCTGTAACACATTTTGCAGCATATTCCTCGGCAATGATGAGCCTGCTTTCCTTCTCCCTTCCATGCCACTTATCTTTGGCTTTAATTGTATTAAAGAACTCTTCATAGGTCGGAACATTGTCTTTATTTTCGAGAATTAGTTTGGTTAGGTGTTCACGTACACGAGATGCTTCAGGTCCATCCGCGTTTTTTCCGTAGTGTAGTTTGATCAGCTCCTCTAGTGAGTTCAGTATCTCTTGGGTTGAAGGTCTTTCCTTCATATTATGCATGGGAAGGATTACCTCGCCTTCCCGCGGGCAGGGGTGGACATTTTTCGCTAACCCCTCACCCCGGCCCTCTCCCCAAAGGGGAGAGGGGGAATGGTTCACAGCGACTGTATCTCGGCAAAAAGCTGCCTGTCGTTGAAACCGGCCAACTGGGCCGAGTTGGAACGGCAGACCGCCGAGCACAGCCCGCAACCCTGGCACAGCCCCGGGTTGGCCTCGGCCACCCGGCGGATCAACTCGCCCTGGCGGTTGAGGATGTCCTTCTTGGTGATGGCCTGGTAGGGGCAGACGTTGACGCAGTCCCAGCAGCCGATGCAGGTCGTCTCGTTGACGCGGGCGACGACGGGATCGCGCTCCAGCTCGTCGAAGGCGAAGAGGATCTGAATCTTCGAGGCGGCCGCCGAGCCCTGGGCCACGCAGTCCGGGATGTCCATGGGCCCCTGGCAGGCCCCGGAGAGGAAGATGCCGCCCGTGTTCGTCTCCACGGGCCGCAGCTTCGGGTGGGCCTCGACGTAGTACCCGTGCTGGTCGTAGCTGATGGAGAGCTTGCGGGCGAGCTCCT
>JAPLSK010000058.1 GCA_026398675.1 bacterium
CGGGAGGAAGTGGCCCAGACGGCGAGGAAGACGGTCGCGTACATGGCGGCCAGGACGGCGCCGACCGCGAACATGTCCGGCAGGGGGACGCTGTAGCCTGCATACGATATGAGCGCCGCCGGGAAGACGCCGAGGAACACGCAGAGCGCCAGGACGATCCAGAAGATGATCTGGGACACCCAGTCGGTGAGCCTCTCGCGGTAGATAATCATTTCTCCTCCTTCCCCAGGACGTCGGCGCCGACGGCGCGCTCGACCATCCGCCGGATGCGTTCGTAGGCTATCCCCTTCGAGCCCGTGGATGAGGGGATGAGCGTTATGACCGGTAGGGGGCGGTCGGCGTAGGAGGCGATGGTGTCCAGCATCCGGCCGCCGTATTCCTCGGTGATGAAAATCGCCACGGCTCCGCCGCTTGCCGCTTGCTTAAGCGCCTCCTCGGCCTCGTGGATCGAGCTCACCCCCACGACCGTCGTCCCCAGGACGGTGAAGCCGCGGAGCTGGTCTTCCTCTCCGATGAAGTAAATCTGGTTCAGACCGGCCACAATACCCGCTACGAAACGCCCCACAGACGGGCGGTTATCGTTTCCGGCGGGACGCCGTTCAGCTTGCAGGTCAGGACGAAGCGGACCAGCTCGATCTCGTTCCTTTTAGCCAGATAATAAGAGATGACCGGTTCGGCGCCGAAAGGAGCGAGGCGCGCCTGCCGGAGGAAATCCAGCTTCCGGTCCGCCCCTCGCACCGTCAGGTTGACCAGACCGTCGGGGGCTCCCTCGACGGCGCCGCGGACCACATCGGCGTAGGGTGTGCGGCCGACGTGCTCGGCGGCTCCGGCACGATCGCCCGTCCGGGCGAGAACCTCCAACCGCCCGACGTCCAGGTTGCCCCCGGGGAGGAAGGCCGCGGCGGACAGCTCCTCGGGGTTGGGCGCCGCCAGGCAGCGGACCAGGACCGCCAGATTTACGAGGTCGGTCTCCAGCTCGTGGTACGCGGTGAGGAAGGGCAGCCCTATTTCCCCGGCGAGCCCGGCCAGGCCGGCGAAGAGGGCCCGGTCCACTCCCTGCTGCAAGAGGAACGGGTCGTGCGCCTTCTCCCATTCCTCCAGGAGCCTTTTGCCCAGCTCGGCGAAGGGGTCTGGAAGCGAATCCGGTTCCCCACCGTCAGCGAGGGCGGTGAGATTTTCCAGGGGCACACCCCCGCCCTCGGTCAGGGGCGGCTTTTTTTCCGTCAGGCGTCCGACGAGGGCCGCCTTGAGGTTGGCGTAATCCAGCCTCAGACGCAGATATTCGAGCACCCGGGGATCCGGCACGCTCTCCCGGATGAACCGGGTCAGCTCGGCGGACTGCTTGGCGAGGAGCTCCTCCAGGCCGGCGCCGCTCCGGGACGCGGGCTCGTAACCCGCCTCGCGGAGGGCGTCCACGGCGTCCTCGAAGGTCCGGGCCTCGGCGGCCTCGACGAGCGACCGTCTCGTCAGCAAACGGCGCTCGCGGACCCGAACGCGGCCCACGGCGTAGGCGTAAGCCGGATCGCCGGAGAGCTTGATCCGCCCCATCATCGTAATTCCTCGAACCCCAGGATGCCGAGCAGTTCTTTTTCCAGAAACGGCCGCAGGCTCCGGGTCAGCGCGCGGAAGGTGAAGTTCAGCTCGGTTTTGCCGCCGCGAAGGACGAACCCGCCACCCTGCTCGCGCGTCTGGTTGGAAACCGACAGCTTCGGGGTGAAGCCTTTCAGGAAGGCGTCGTCCAGGAAGGCGGCCTCGCGCTTCGAGGTGATGACCTCGTAGGGGCCCTTCAGATCGGTGTCGGCGACGAGGTATTTGAAGACCGCGCGCCAGGCGTCTTTTTTCAGGGTTTCAAGCTCGTCGGCCGCCGCGGCGAAGGCCTCGTCCAAAAGCTCCTGCTTGGCCGCCAGGACGGCCTTGCGGGCGTTGAGCGCGGCCATGGAGACGACGCGCTCCCGGGTGCCGGCGGCCTCGCGTTCCCCCGCTTCCCGGATGCGCGCCTCCAAGGCGTGGGCGCGTTTCTCCACCTCGGCGAGGATTTCGGCGTTTTTGGCCTTCGCGGCGGACTGTATCTCCGCCACCCGGGCGTCGGCGTCGCTTGCTATCTTGGCGATGATTGCGTCCAGGGACAACTCACACCCTCCCAACTGCGTTCAGGAGGAATATGGTGATAAGAAGACCCAGAACGGCGTAGAACTCGACGAAGACGCCCAGCACGAGCGCCTTGCCCGATTCGTTCGGCTGCTTGGCGGAGAGGCCGATACCGGCGGTGCAGACCTTTCCCTGGTGGATGGCCGACAGCCAGCCGGAAAATCCCACGGGCGCGCAAGCCAGGAGGATCTGCAGTCCGAGCTCGGTGGTCATGGCTCCGGCGGCGGTGAGGGTCGAGATCAGATTCAGGCCGAGGAAACCGGCGACGAAACCGTAGATGCCCTGGGTGCCCGGCAGAGCGGTCAGGACGAGGTATTTGCCGAAGTTGCGCGGATCCTCGCTCATCACCCCGGCCACCGCCTGTCCCACCAGGCCGATGCCGATGGCCGAACCGATCCCGGCCAAGGTTACCGCCAGACCGACGCCTAGGTAGGCCAATACCAGACCCATGAGTACTCCTTTGGTGGCCTTGCTATTTGTGGGGGAACGCGGTTCCGGAATACGTTTTCCTCGTAGGGTGTCCGGCGCCGCGGAAAGTGATTCTTCACCGGCATCCGGCCGGTCGGCAAATCCGTTCCGGTCGCTTAATCCTTGAGAATCGTGTGTTCCACGTTGCGGGCGAAGGGGGCGAAGATCCGTCCGCCGCCCTCATAGAACTTGCCGAAGTACTCGACGAACTGGAGTCGGGCGCTGTGGATGTAACCGCCCAGGGCATTCATCGAGATGTTAAAGATGTGGCCGACGATGAAGATCACGATGAACCAGACCGTGCTGGCCTGGAAGGCCAGGGTGTCCACCACCTGGGCGATGACCCCCGTGGCCACCCCCAGGGCGAAGAGCCGGGCGTAGGAGAGCAGGTCGGAGAAGAGGCCGGAGAGTCCGGTGTAGAGATTGAAGAATCCGGCGCCGATGCGCGGCAGTCCGCTGTCGTCGCCCACCCCGCTGAAGAGGGCGATGTAAACGCCGACGGCGGCGATCAGCCACCAGAAGATCGTTCCGTCCATTCCGGTGAGAGCCGGCAGGCCGATGGCCAGCGGGAAGAGGATCATCAAAGCGAGCCAGGGCAGCTTGCGGTAGAAGGCGGTGGGACGGTCACCCGCCCGCAGGGCGGCGAGGAAACCCAGCAGGTAACCGGTGAAGAGCTGGATGTACCCGACGACGAGGGTCAGATAGAAGAAGACCAGCATCTGATCCGGGTTGAGGGGATCAATCAGCATCAAGGTTTGCCGCAGCTCCGCCAGCTCCGGCGACCATTCAAAGTTCAGGCCGAAGAAGCCGCCGGTGAGGGTTCCCACGACCATGGTAAAGATTCCTGCGATCATCAGCATCTTGAACATCTTGCGCATGCCGGGCGAGAGGTGGAGCAGCTTCAGGCCGAGCAGCGTGGCCACGACGAGCGTCAGGCCGTAGCCGGCGTCCGTCAGGCAGATGCCGAAGAAAAGGGCAAAGAAGAAGGCGAAGTAAGGGGTGGGGTCTTTCTCGCTGGGCTTGGGCCGGGAGTAGAGGTCGGTGATGTACTCGAAGGGCCGCACCGGTGCGATGTTGGACAGATACACCGGCGGCGTCTCGTCCGCCGTCGGCGGGCGGAGGTTGTAGTGGACCAGCTCGTGCTTGTCCAGAACGCGTTTGACGCCGTCCGCCGCCAACTCGGGCACCCAGCCGCGCAGGTAGATGGCAAGCTCGGTGGCCGCCGATTCGGCGACCTTCCGCTGCCCCTCGCTTTCGGTGCGCGCCCGGTCCAGAGCCAGGTAGAGCGGATTGCGGTGTTCGAGCAGCCGGTCCGCCTCGCGGAGCGTTTCGTCCAACTCCGCCCGGCACGCCTCGATTTCCACCTCGACCTGTTGCAGACGTTGGGCGGATGTCAGCGGTCCGGTCAGGGGGCAGGGTATCAGCTCGAAGCCCTTGAGCGCGCCGCGGAGCGACTCGTCCACCGAGGCGTGCCAGACCAGAACGATTCGGCCCGAAGTGGCGGTCGCCTCCATCCCGGCTGCGCCCAGATCGGTGAGTTCGAAGAGCTCCCCCGTCGCTTCCGCGAGAACCTCCCTCAACCGGGGGAGATTCCGCGAGTTGAGGCCGTAGGCGGCGGAGAAGGTGCTGTCGGTAACTCCGAGCGAGTCGGGCGGTACCGCGAGCCCCAGCCACGAGACGAGCTCCGCCCGCTCATCAGCCAGGCGGTCGAGGCGGGACCGGATAAAGGGCGCGGTCGGCATCCTCGGCGGGGGCCGCGGAGGGCGGGGGAAGCTCGCCCCGATCCTCGGGTTCCAGGGCCTCGATCTCCACGGCGCCGGCGTCAGCCAGCGTGTCGAGCAGGTCGTCCCGGACGCTCGAGTGAAGGAGGATCTCTATGCGCTGGACTCGGGCGTTGGCCATAGTCGCCTAGGTGCCGGTGATGCGTTCCACGATGACCCGGCAGGCCTCCTTCATGCGGCCGCGGGCCTTATTATTCGTCGTCTCGATTTCTTTCTCTATGCGTTCCTGAACGTCCCGGGCCTCGACCTCGCCCGACTGACGGGCGTCATCAACCGCCCGGCGGACCTGTTCGCGGGCCGTGGCCTCCGCGGTTTTCAGCATCTCCTCCGCCCTATCGCGGGCTGCGCGGAGCTCGTTCTTCGCCTCGATTTCGGTGTCGGAAACCCGGTCGCGGGCGGCGTTCTCCGCCCCCACAACCGGTGCCAGCAACGGGTTGACTATATCGCTCATGGATTCTGTTTGAATGTGAACCGTGGAAGGTGGACACACGGGAGGGCGGCCCGGGGTCGCCGCGGAAGAAAAGTGAGGAGACATTATCACACGGCGCCTGATTAGTCAACGCTGTAGGGGACTAAGTGGCATAAGATTAAAAAGTTCCGGCGGTTGACACCCGTGCGGCGTACCCGTACAATAAACCTCCGCGACGGAGGTTTTTTTTAGTGAAGCTAATCCTCCCCGTGCTCCTCGTGGTTTTCTTTCTCCCCCCCGCATCCTGGGCCCGGGAGGAGGACACGGGCGTCGAACCCGGCCTGAATATTGATTTCAGCGGCGGCAAATCCCTCAACAGGATCGGGTCGGCGCTTTCTTTCACATACCCCCTGGCCGATGTGTTCACCTACCGGCTGACCCTGAACCAGAGCCTCCAGAACGAACCCCAGGCGGAGCGCAAATCGGACAGCCGCACCCTGCGCTTCGATCTCTTCTACATACCCGTGGACACAACCCGCATCGGTTGTTACTACGAACAGACCGATTACGACTCGACCATGGTGATCCAGGAACAGTACCAGAAGACGAAGAGCCAGCGGGCGGGGACAAACTCCACCATTCAATTCTCCGATGCCCTTTTGGCCGACATGGACGCTTACTTCACCACGAGCGATACCCAGGAGGGCACCTACGACTGGGATTACGTCTATCGCGAGTACTTCTACCACTCCCTGTCCGCGGACACCGATTTCCGTTTCGACTACAAGGTGACCGAAGACACCCGGCTCTCCCTCGATCTGACCGGTTCCCGGGAGGTGCGCAGCTACCCCGTACAGCCCGCCTTGAATTCAGAGTACTACGTGGGCGGGATAAACACGAACCTCATCGGGAATTACGCCCCCTGGGACAACACGACCGTGGAGCTCCGGTACCTCTTCAACGGTATTCTCTACCGGGACATGAATCTCATCGAGCGCGACCAGGACACCTTGAACAACACTCTGTCCATGATCTCGAACTTCGAAGCACCCTTCGACGTGAAGGGCATCCTTTCCGTGGACCTGCTTCAGGGGAATACTACCTACCTGCAGAAGGAGGTCTATCTCCAGAAGTACTTCTTCTGGATTTACCCCGAGCTGGACCCCATACCGGGGTCCCGCATCCGCGCGCCCTGGTGGCCGCTCTACGACACCTTTTCCCGGGGGATAAACTGGAAGCTGCAGCTCAACTGGGACTCGATCCAGGAAGACCACCTCCACTGGACCCTGTCCCAGGAAACGCTGAACAGGAGGTACTACGACGACGAGGGTGAGCTGCCCCCGGAACGTTTCGCCATCGCCGATTCGGTCCTCACCGACATCAAAAACAGCATGACCACCGACGCCCAGATAGACCTGGGCAAGAGCTTCATCCTCAAGCTGCAGCACAAGATAACCCACGACGACTTCATCTATCCGATAAGTACCGATAAGGACACCATTTCCCTCTACAACGACGTCTCCTCATCCATCAAGTGGAAGCTGACCGGTGCGGTTACCTTCAACGCGAACCTCAACATCGGCTTCGACCGGACGATGGGCGGCATCTCGTCGAGCCTTCCCCGGAGCAACGAGCTCAAGTTGAGCTTCGGCAGCGAGGTGAAGCTCTCCGAGGGGCTGCGTGTCAATTTGATATACACCCTCTCCCGGAACAACCGGCGGACTAACGACTTCGCGAGCGGTTCCGACTCACTCTCACGGGAGCTTGTCATCGAGCCTGTGTTCAGCGTCTCCGAGTACTGGGGCCTGGACTTCTCCGGTTCCTTCAAGGAGAGCGTGACCTTCCCGGTGGGCGAGAGTTCCGGCAGCATGGGTTTGAAGAACGACTGGAGGATCAATACACGCATCAATATATACCCCACCGATACGCTGGCCTTCGAGGTTTCCTACAAATTGAACTCCCACACGTCCATCTATACCTACCGCGAGACCATCAACACCGACCAGGCGTGGGGGCTCTCCTTCTCCTACAACATCATTGAGAACCTCGTCATCCATGTGGACGCCGATTACCGCCTCTACGAGTACGACCCCGAACGGGATTCGTTTAACGTGGGGTTCATGATAAAGACGACCATCTGACGGGGCACGGCCGCACTTCGTCGGAAGTGGTTCCCGGTGGTTCGGCCTCGGGCTCGTTGAAGTGGATAATGCCCCGGCAAAAAGAGCGAACCGAGCGAACCGAGCGAACCGAGCTATGCCCCCGGCGAAGCGAGCTATGCCCCCGGCAAAGCGAGTAACGCCCCGGCAAAACGGGTTCCAAGGTTGTTTTTAAAAGCGAACGGTTCTACAATCGCCGGGCGGCCCCCGGCTTTCACGTATGTTCCAAACCCGATTCATACCGGCAGAGCTCGTCTACGACGGAACCCAACTCACCACTCACTGGCCGCGCCGGTCGGCCGGTGTGGAGGGTGATTGCGTTGGATGTGCTTGTCGAGGGCGACGACATCTACACGCCCGACCGGCGAAAGTTTTCGGTTTCCATCGCCACCGTAAGCCCCCTGGCCGGGCTCATCCATATTGGTCTGAACGACGATCCTACCGGTGCCCCGGTGCCGGCGGTCGGGTTGGTCGAGCTGGGCGTCGGCGCGGCCGATTTCGCCCGCGAGCTCCTGGGAGTATTCGAAAAAGCGGAACAAGGTCTCTCGTCCGCGGCGGCCAAGGTGAGGGCGGTGGAATGATGGAGCGCCCGCTCCTACGCAACCTCTTCCCCCTCTTCCTCCTCTGGGTGTGGGCGATAATCTTCCTGGCGACCGGAGGGTTGCGGTTCGAAATCGTCGAGGTGAAGTACCCGCCCGCCGGACCGACCGACGCCGAGAGGCTCGAGGTGCGGGTTCTTTTCCAGAATGCGACTCCCGGCGATTACTTCACCTGCCATTGGATGCCGCCCGCGCCCGCGGAACCCCTGTCCAAGACCCTGCGGGTGGGCTCGACCGACGGCGAGCTATTTTTCACCCTGACCGGCTTCGAGGTCCCCTCCGGGTACCACCGGCTCGACCTAACCGATGACACCGGTGTTCCCCTCACCACGAGGGTGCTCTACATCCCGCCGCGTCCGCCCCAGTACGTGACGCGGATAGACTGGGAGGAATCGGGGCTCCTGGCCGCCGTGAATTACAGACACTGCGAGTCCGGCGCTCGCCTGACGGGGAGCTGGAGCTACGACGGCCGGACCATACCCGAGGCGGAGCGTGAGGTGACCCTGGGCACGAGCTGCGGTTCGGCGGATTTTCACCTGGGCCACCCTCCCGATGGGCGCTTGGCCGGGGGCTGTTACGAATTCACCCTCCTGGACGAAGGCATGTTCGTCAGCCGCACCGTCGCTCCACCGCAGCTCTCCCCGCAGTAATTCCTTTCATTTTAGGTAGTTTTTTGCTATAAACCCTCTGGACCCCATACCCCGGGCGAATTAAATGCAGGCAGTCATCCTCGCCGCCGGACGGAGCACCCGCACCTATCCCCTGACGGTTAAGACCCCCAAGGCCCTCTACGAGGTCGCCGGGCACTCGATACTCGAGCTGAACCTGCGCGCCGTCGAGGGCCTGGTGGACGAGGCCATTATCGTTGTCGGTTTCATGGGGGAGAAGATAATCCGGCGCCTGGGTTCCAGCTACCGGGGCATCCGGCTGCGCTACGTGGAGCAGAAGGAGCAGAAGGGGACGGGGCACGCCCTTCTGTGCGCCGCCGATAAAATCTCCAGCGAGGCGCTCGTGCTCATGGGGGACGACCTCTACCGCGACGAGAATTTCGAAGAGCTGTTCGAGCACCCCAACGCCGTGCTGGCCCAGCGCGTCACCGATCCCGAACGCTTCGGGGTCTTCACCGTGGAGGGCGACCGGGTCACCGGCGTCCACGAGAAGCCCACCCAGTTCGTTTCTGACCTGGCAAACACGGGCTGTTTCAAGGTCAACGCCGAATTCCTCCGGCTGCTCACAGACCTGGAGCCGAGCGAACGCGGCGAGATAGAGATGACGGGAGCGGCCGCCAAGCTGGCCGCCGAGGGCAAGCTCCACTGGGTCGAGTCCAACGGCGGCTGGTACGCCATCGGCTACCCATGGCACCTGTTGGAGGCCAACACCCGCCTGATCCAGGACCGGCCGTTGCAGCGGTTCAACGTGAAGGCCCGCCTCCTGGGTGACGTCCACCGTTGCGTCACCGTGAACATTCTCGAGGACTCCTGGATCGGCCGGGGGTGCATCCTCACCGACCGGGTGATGATTTCGCGGAACTGCTACGTCCACCCCGGGGTGCAGATAATGAACCGCACCGCGGTGGGCCCCAACACGCAGATAGCCGGCGGGACCCAGATCGGGAATTGCCTGATCGGGGCCAACGTGCAGATCGGCCGTCGCTGCCTTCTGACCCGGTGCGTCATCGGCGACGGGGCGGTGCTGGGGGACGCGGTGACCGCCTTCTGCGACCCGCCGCCCGACGGGAAAATCTACTCGAACGTCAAGGGCGAGCGGGTGGAGGTGGACCTGCCGAAGTTCGGCGCCGTTATCGGCCCCGGGGCCTACGTGGCGCCTATGACCGTGCTGATGCCCGGGGCGAAAATCGCCGCCGGGGCGAGTACCGAGTTCGGCGAGATCGTCCACGGCGACAAAGGGGAAATCTGGCCGGAGGGTGAGTGACCCGCTCCGGTGGCTCGCGGGTGAGACCGGCGTAGACCGGCCGGGAACCGCCCGGGCCCTTTTTTTGTATAATTAAGACGAATCGTCCGTTGCGAAGGGGGTTTGTGTGGACGCCGTGGAGGCCGCGGCCAAGCTCGAGCGGTTGTCCGA
>JAPLSK010000059.1 GCA_026398675.1 bacterium
GGAATGTCATAATCGGTGCCGGATGACGAGCATCATCCTGCGGCGGCTCGGGAGCGGTACCATATGATGGTTCCAGGTAGAATTCACGTTTGCAATTATTGCATTTTACAGGGCTTTCATAATGTGATCCGACACGTCCTCTCTGGTATACAAAGAGAAGTTGAAGATCACAGTTGGGGCAAATCCAGGTAACGCTATTGCCGTCGGCGAACACATCCGTCGGCGCACCGTTCCATTGGAAACGGCACACTTGGCCGTTCACCGGCGAAAAAGTCCAACCCATCTTATCCCCTTTGGTTAAGCGCTTCCCGCGGATCGGTGACCACGCCGGCCACGGCCGAGGCGGCCACGGTGGCGGGTGAGGCCAGGATTATCTGGGCCTCCTTGCTGCCCATGCGCCCCTTGATATTCCGGTTGGCGGTGGAGAGGCCGATCTCGCCGGGCGCCAAAGCCCCCTCGTGAGCCCCCAGGCAGGGTCCGCAGCCGGGGTTGAGAATGACGGCCCCGGCATTGTGAAGAGTCGCCAGGGTCCCGTCGGCCAGCGCCGCCGCGTAGATGCGCTCGCTGGCGGGCAGAACGAGGAGACGTATCCCCGGTGCGACGTATTTTCCACGGAGAATCCGCGCCGCCTCGCGTAGGTCCGAGAGGCGGCCGTTGGTGCAGGTGCCGATGAGCCCCTGATTGAAGGGCCGGCCCGCGATTTCCGCCACCGGGTGGACATTGTCCACCTGGTGGGGCAGGGCGACCACCGGCACGATTTCACCGAGGTCCACCGTGTGCCGAGAAACGTACCGGGCCCCCTCGTCGGCCCACAGGGCGTCCTCCTCCTTCCATGCGACGCCGTTCTCCGCCAGCCAGGCCCGCGCGACGCCGTCCACGGGGAAGGCGGCGTTCTTGGCCCCCATTTCCGCCGCCAGGTTGCAGACGGTCAGCCGGTCGTCCACGGTCAGGCCCGGGAGCCCCGGCCCGTCGAACTCCACCGATAGGTAGTTCGCCCCGGCGGCCCCGATTCGCCCGATGAGGGTCAGAATCAGGTCCTTGGCGTAAACGCCCCTGGGGAGCGCGCCCGCGAGATCGAAGCGGATGCTCGCCGGAACCTTGAACCAGGTCTCGTCGGCGATCCACAGCCCCGCCGTCTCCGTGCGGTCAATCCCGCAGGCGAAGGCGCCCAGCGCTCCGTGGGTCGGGGTGTGGGAGTCGCTGCCCACGATGAGCCGACCGGGACCGGCGAACCCCAGCTCGGGGAGCACCTGATGGCAGACGCCGCCCCGACCGATGTCGAAGAAGGCGGCGATGCCCTGCTCCGCGACGAAGCGGCGGATTTTATCGTGGTTCGACGCCTCCTTCTCCCCCGGCGCCGGCACGGTGTGGTCCAGGACGACGACGATGCGCTCCGGCCGGTGGACGCGGGTCCCCTCGCCGACGATGGCCCGGAAGTTGCCGATGATGGCCGCCGTGTTGTCGTGGGAGAGGACCACGTCCGGCGAGGCGGTGACGATTTCCCCGGCCCTCGCCACCCGCCCCAGCCGGCGCGAGAAGAACTGTTCAGCGAAGGTCAAGACGCCCAAGTCAGTTCTCCGTCGGGTCGCCGTCGAAGGCGTTGTAATCGAAGGGCGGCTTTCCCTTCTTGTTCCCGGGGAGCTTGATCTCGCCGAACTTGTCCTCGTAACCGCTCACCGCCTGTTCGAGCCGCAACCAGAGGGCCTTGGCGGCGATGGGGGGGAGGATTATCCGGCTGTGGACCCGCACTTTGCTCATCCCCGGCAGCACCCGGGCGAAGTCAATCACGAACTCACCCGGCGTGACGGAGATGTGCACGGCGTTGGCGTACATCCCGGCGGCCACCTCCGGGGAAAGGTCAATCTGGACCTTCTTCGGCTTTTCCGGTCCTTCCTCCATCTTCGGGCCTCCCTTTCGCTCGTTTCGTCGCCAGCGTAGCAAAACCCCGAGTTTCTGGCAAGCCGCTGGAAATTGTAAGTATCCGCATGTAGCGGTTGACGCCGCGGTAGTTGGACCCCGGGCGCAAGGTAAGCCGCTAAAAAAGGGGGCCGCGGTGGACCCCCTTGCGACAAAACAACCGAAGGCGCGGCTCTACACCCTCAGACCGGTCCCGCCCGGAGTCCGCAGCTCGGCTATCCGCTGGACCAGGTGACGCGGCGGCGCCATAACGACAAGGCACCGCTCGTCGCCCATCGCCCGGCAGGAGAGCTCCTCCGCCTTGAGGTCCAGCCCGAAGGCCACGGAGCACCACCCCGTCGAGTAGCCGGCGTTCATAAAGCAGACCGGGTGGTTCGTCTTATGCTCGTGGGCCAGGTAGCTCTCGGCCTCGAAGGAGTAGTGGTGGTAGTAGACCAGGATGTATTTCTCGTCGGGCGAGGGCCTGGAGAGGGGCAGAATCTCCACCCTGGCCATGCCGGTGAAGGCGAAGTACACGGGCCCGGCGGCCAGGCGGTCAATGGGGTCCTTGGCGCCGGTGTTCTCGCAGAAGCGGATGCAGTCCTGCCGCCCCATCTGGTAGGCCATTTCGTAGAGGATGAACTGGGCCGCGCCGCCGAATTTATCCTGGAAGCTCTGCTGGAGGAAGTAGCTGAAATCGGCGGCGAAGATGAGGGAGTAACGGTCGGCGCCCTTGAGCGTGATGGTGCTCCGCTCCGGGTCGAGCTTCAGCGTGGCGAAGTACTCCTCCATCATCCGCTCGGCCTTCGCGAACACGGGCGCGTATTCGTCGGGCGTGATGACGTACTTCAGCTCGGCCATGCGCGGGCGTCCTTTTAAAATAGTGAGAAGTTCAGTAAAAAAGATGGGGCCGGGGGGAGCGAAAAGTCATCCGCGTAATACTACCGCGGTTGCCCTTGTCACTCAAGCATAGTAGAAAGTACCAAATCTTGCTAAAAAAGGGCGGGTCGGCCCGCCCTCTCCCGGTCGTTAAAAAAATTACAGCCGCGCGGCGATGGCCTCGGCCACCTCCAGCGAGCCCGCGGCCTTGTCCCGCCCCACGACGTCGTAGGTCTTGGGCGCACCGGGATCGGCGTAGAGCTTGAGCACCGCGTTCCAGATGCGTTCCGCCGCCCGCTCCTCGCCCAGCCATTGGAGCATCAGCCGCCCGGCCAGAATCGTCGCCGTGGGGTTGACCACGTACTGCCCCGCGTACTTGGGCGCCGACCCGTGGTTCGGCTCGAAAAGGCCATAGGAATCGCCGACGTTCGCGCTGGCCCCGAAACCAAGACCCCCCACGAGCTGGCACCCCTCGTCGGAGATGATGTCCCCGAACATGTTCGTCGTGACGATGACCTCGTAGAACTGCGGGTTCTTGATGAACCACATCGCCGTGGCGTCCACGTTCTCCTCGCCGGTCTTGATTTCCGGGTACTCCGCGGCCACCTCCCGGAAAACCTCCAGGAAGAGGCCGTCGGTGGCGCGGATGACGTTGGCCTTATGGACGGCGGTGACGAGCTTGCGGCCGAACTTCCTCGCGTGCTCGAAGGCGGCGCGGACGATGCGCTCGCACCCCCGCCGGCTGAACACCCGGCAGGAAATCGCCACGTCGTCCAGGTCCGCGAAGCGCTCCAGGTTCGGCAGGATGCCTACGAGCGCCTTGGGCATGGGCCGCGCCTCGACCCCCGAATACAGCCCCTCCGTGTTCTCGCGGAAGATGACCATGTCTATGTCGTCGCGGTAGTTCAGCGGCACGCCGGGGATGGCCTTGACCGGGCGGACGCAGGCGTAGAGGTCCAGGCGCTGGCGGATTTGGAGGATGGCGCTCTTGAAGCCCTTCACGCCGGGCTTCGAGGTGATGGCGCCGAAGTAGCAGGCGTCGGTGGATTCCAGCGCCTCCCAGGTCTCCGGCGGCACCGTGTTCCCCTTGGCCTCCCACATGCACCAGCCGGCGTCCGCGTCCACCCACTCGATGTCCAGGTCCAGGGCGTCGAAGACTATCATGGCGGCCCGCATCACGTCGTGGCCGGTGTCGTCGCCCGGTATGCGGCAGATTCTGTGGCCCAACAAAACTCCTTGGGTAATAAGAGGGTTGCGCGAATATTACCACGGCTTTTTCGACCCGGCAACCCTGAAAAAAGGGGCGGATGACCCGCACCGGAGTACTAGGTAACGCCTTCCTATTTGTAGTAAAGAGCCTTGATCTCGCCCCAAGTGCATTCCTCAACGCCGGGCAGGCGCAAGCTCGCTTTATCCCACCAGTTAATAATGACCCACTCGCCGTCCACCTTCATAAGCTCCATGTCGAGCAGACCCGTGGCCAGGTACATAATAGGTTCCGGGTCCGCATTCTCATCAAATACAAGTACATCGTACTCAATATTCTCAACCTTATAGGTCTCCGCCCCTTCCTCAGGCTCGGTGACCCCGTCGAGGTCCAGTTGCACTTGCACGTTCTCCGCCCCGACCGCGTCAAAGAGGTTGTTATAAGCGGTCATCTCATCAACCAAACCCCAACTTTCCGGGATATCATGATACCCCACGTCCCGGGGGTCGAAGTAGAAGGTGAAGTCGTCGGTCAGCAGGCTCTCATAGGCGTCCACATCACCGCTATTCCACACATCCATGAACTTGTTCAGCGTCTCCAGGACGGTGCCGTTCCCGTCGCCGTCCGTGCCCGTGCTGCAGGAGAGGCAGGTGAAGAGAGCCGCGACGGCTATCGAAACGTACTTGCTCATTTCCCACTCCTTAAAAACAAGCCTTAATCGCGCCCCAGGTCGTTTCCTCAACGCCGGGCAGGCGCAAGCTCGCTTTATCCCACCAGTTGATGATGACCCACTCGTCGTCCACCTTCTTAAGCTCCAGGTCGAGGTTTCCTCTGGCGATGTAAGTTATGCTGTCAAATTCGTCTTCCACATAGACACACACCTCGTAAGGCACATCTCTGACCATGTACGTGTTCACCCCTTCCTCGGGCTCGGTGACTTCGGAGAGGTCCAGATCCACGTCCACGTTCTCCGCCCCGACCGCATTGAAGAGGTTGGTTACCGCCATTATTTCCATCGTGTAGCCCCAGGATGGCGGTATGTCCGAATCCCCACCCACGTCCTGGGGATCGAAGTAGAAGGTGAAGCCCTCGTCCAACAGAACTTTGTAAGTATCCATGTCCCCGTCATTCCACACGTCCTCGAAAAGAAGCAGCGTCCCCATGACCGTCGTCTGGTCGTGCGGGACGCCATCTTCTCCGTCCGTCCCGGTGGAACAGGACAGGCAAAAGCACAGCGCCGCCAGCAAAACGAAGCGAACCGAGCGAAGCGAGCTATGCCCCCGGCACACCGAGTTACGCCCCGGCGAAACAAGACCGTGCCTATTCATCATCGTCCTCTATGAAATAGCCCTTCAACCTGCCCCAGGAAACCTCATAGATGCCGGGGAGGTGCAGGATAGAGTTATCCGTCCACTCGGTCACGACCCACTCACCGCCGCGTTTTTCAAGTTGCAGATCGAGCCTGCCATCGGCCTTGAGGACCGCATCTAAATCGGGCACCTCCACGTACAAGAGGTAGGCGATGTTGTCGAGGGAGCAGGTGACGGCCTCTTCCTCGGGTTCTACAATCCCCGAAAGGTCTAGCTGTGCGGAGACGTTCGATACCCCGACCTGTGAGAAGAGATTTTTGTACGTCTGTATCTCCTCCTCGTAACCCCAGAAGGGCGGTATATCACCCCAGACGTCCGCGGGGTCGAAGTGGAAGATGAAGTTCTCCTCGTCCAACAAGCCTTCGTAGGCGTCCATGTCCCCGTCATTCCACACGTCCTCGAAGAGGTTCAGCGTACCGAGAACGGTTGTCTGGTCGGGCTGATCCCCGTCTCCTGAGCCCGTCCCGATTAAACAGGACAGGCAGACGAAGAGAGCCGCGGCGGCCAGCGCCGCTAAAACCGACGCGCGCATTTCCCCCTCCTCTACTTGGGCTTCGCGGTTCCCTCCTCTTTCAGCTTCTCCGATTCACCCGCCAGGGCCTCGTTCACTTTCTCCACCTTCTCGTCAACCTTTTGCAGGCTCTCGTCGAGGGTTTTCTGCAGCTCGGCGATCTTCTCCGCCAGGCCGGTGGTGAGATCGCCGATTCCCTCCTGGATGGCGGGCGCGAGCTCGTTCATGGCCTCGACGCAGACCGCGCCGAACTCGGCGGCCAGCACGCCCATCTGGAGGCCCATCTGCGCCATCCCCCGGCCGAGCGCCTCGCCCCACTGGGCCCAGTCCTTGCCCAACTCGTCCTTGAGATAACCTGCCACGGCCCGCTGGCGATCGGCGTCCTTCTCCAGCGCCTTGCCGTAATCCT
>JAPLSK010000060.1 GCA_026398675.1 bacterium
GGTCCTCCACGGTGAACACTATCGTGTCGGTGTCTATCCGCCCGTAGCCGTCCCCGACATAACTATCACACCCGAACACGATGTCTGTGTCCACCGGCACGCCGGAATCGCCGTTTTCCGGGTCTATGCAGTACACATAAATGGAGTGAGATTCACCGTGCTCCATCATGCACAGGATGGCGTTGTTGTATAGCGTCCAGCCGTCGCCGGACCATTCCCGGTAGTCGCCGGGGTACATGTTGACGCCCACCGCTTTCCAGTCATTGCTGATGGCCACCATGTCCGTGCCGTTGGTCAGGTCCGCGAGCCAGGTCGCGCCGCTCTCGGTCGAGACGGACTGCCAGTACGCGATGCTCCAGATGTCCCCGACGTCGTACATGATGGGATTGTAGTCGTCATGGTCGCCCAGGCTGGTATATGAGTAGTTGTACCCGCCACGGGTCAGGGGGCAGTAGTCCTCGTCGTCGGCGTAGCGGCCGGCGATGCCCCAGCCGCCGTACGAGCTGTGCGCGAAGCAGCAGGACACTACGCCGTGGCCGGAGCCGAAATCCATGAAGTCGGCAAGGTTGTTCCCGAAGGCCACGGGGTCCTGATAGGCGTAGTTGCTCCACGTATACACGCAACCGTACTCCTCCATCTGCGCCACGGTGGGGGTGGTCGTGGTGCAGTCTACGACATCCACGCTGTAATAGTGTGGGTTGTCGGCGATGTTGGTCATGACCCCCGAGGTCATGCCGGGGTCGGTATGGCAAATCAAGAGGTCGTAATGCCCCGCGAACACCGCGGTGGCGACCACCAAGACTAACAACGCTCTTCGCATTTTCTACTCCTTAGGTTGAACGTCTGCGGATTACTCAAAACACAGCCATGACGGTGTTTCTTGAAAAAGCCCAATCCTCCACCTGCAATTTACCACCAAACGCCTCGGCTGGCAAGGGTGTCGCGGGGCAAAAAAAAACCGCGCCCGAGGGCGCGGCTTATCTGACCGGTGGAATACGGAACGGGAGGCCCGCGCCTCCCGTTAAAAAGTCACCGGCGGATGATCCTAGGCCTTGATCGCGCCAACGGGCAGCACCGTGCGACCCTTGGCTTCGTTCAACACCTCGGCCGCCGCCAGGTAGAAGGCCGAGAGGCCGCAGAGGATGCCCTCGAAGCCGGCGATGCGGGTGATGAGGGCGATGCCGGTCCAGTCGCCGACGGCCAGCAGCCAGAACAGGATCGTCAGCGTCAGGAACACCGTCTGGAGGGCTCGGTTCTTCTTCCAGGTGCCCACCCACATGTAACAGGTGAAAAGCCCCCACAGGAAGAGGTAGCAGCCCATGAAGGCCGGGGAGAATCCGCCGGAGGGGGCGAAGAGCTTGATCGCCACCAGCGACATCCAGAAAAGGCCGTAGCTCAAGAACGCGGTGGTGCCGAAGGTGTTGCCGTTCTTGTACTCGAACACCCCGGCGAAGATCTGCGCCAGGCCGCCATAGAAGACACCCATCGCCAGAATGATCGTGGATGCCTGGTCGGCGGCGAAGAGCCCCGCGTTCTGCAGATTTAAGAGCACGGTGGTCATGCCGAAGCCCATCAGTCCCAGGGGTGCCGGGTTGGCTTTGATTTCGGCCATTGTCACTCCAGGGTTAGCGGTTGGGCCTGTCGGACCGGCTATGAGCCCCCGTTACCGACCAGGGGCGAAAGATCCGCGTTTGCATCGGGGGAAAGAACAGCGTAAATATTGACGGTATCGCCTTCCACATAGCGCCAACGCACCCAGCCGTGGTTGAAGTCCCGGTCCAGGATTTCGAGCCAGTCCCCATCGCGGTGCAGGAAATAGAATACCTCACCGGCGGCCAGCAGGGGGTGGGCGGCAACCTGTTCCGCCGAGGGGTCGGGATTGACGCGGAAGTTGACCCCTCCGTCCGCAGCCACCACCCCCCAGGGTTCCGCCATCCCGCTGAGGGCAATCGTGACGCCGTCCCCGGACTTCGGCTCCAACTTGGTAAACTCCCAGCAAACCATGAACTCGTCTGGTATCTCAGTTGCCGGGGTAAGTCCCTGTTCGGAGTACTGCCAGCGGCCGAAGAAATCCATGCCCTCACCGGCCCGGACCACGATCACTCCGCCGCCGATGGAACCCCGCCAGCCGCCGCCGGAATCCACCGGATAATACATCTCCTCCCACTGGCCATGTTTGGGCATGGCGTAATGCTGGAAATACCGGACATTGAGCCTCAGCTCTTCCCCGGCGGCGAAGGAGATATCGTAGCGCGCGTAGTCGGCGTAAGATTCGTACAGGTCGGCGTAGTCCTCGCCGGGGATGCGGAACTCCCGGCGAACCTCGTGATACACGGCGGCGGGCAGCCTCTCAACGCCTGTTCCCGTCTCGCGCTCCACATAGGCCAGGAAATCATAATCGTTGTGCTCGAGCAGTATCAGGAGATGCTCCTCGCTGTTCGCGCGGTAGGTTTCCTCGTCCCAATAATCCCAGCCCGTTCCTTCGGAGAGGGGGAAATACATCGGCACGGTCTGGGCCGCGCCGTGGTTGCGGAAGACGAACGCCCCCTCGACCGATGCCCCCAGGGGTTGCAGGGAAATGGAGATGTCCTGCCGGACCAGCTCAACATCGGGATGACTATAGTCCACGCTTTCGAGACCATCGTCCCCCATGGGATTCGCCGAGGACGGGCCGGGGAAGTATCCCTGCCACCAGCCGGAATCGGCGGCCGCCGGCAGGGTCAGCATCACGGCACACAGCAGAAGGACGCGTTTCATCTTTCCTCACACCGACAAGAAAGCGGGCCGGGTATCCGAGTGAAACCCGGCTCGACGATCACGCTCAGAGCCCGTATTTGGCGACCGGCTTGAAGCCGGCCACGGCCCCGCGGGGAGAGGCACAGGATATTCCCGCCCCCTCCCCGCGAGCGCGCAGTTAAAACTCAGCCTTGATGGCCCCCCAGGTGGTCCGCTCCACCTGCGGGATGCCCACGGTGGAGAAGGTCCAGATAAAATTGTAGCCCATCTCGTTGCCGGAGAGGTCGGCCAGTTTGTCGTCTACGACGCAGATGATGACTGCGTCGGAGGGAAGGTCCTCGTCCGGGGTGAAGGTGCAGACTACGTCCAGCGGGTCGACGCCGTCAACGGCAAGGACGCCGGAGATGGCCACGCTCTCTACGGGTTCGACGCCGACGGCGGAGGCGCTGGATACGCACGCGCTACCCGGGCGGAGGGTGGTGCTCCGGACGGTGAAGTCTATGGTGTCGGTGTCGACGCCCGAGATGTAGTCCTTGCAGTGGAAGACGATTGCGGTGTCAACGGGGACGCCTTCAGCGCCGTCTTCGGGGTCCATCCCGGCCACGTAGGGCGGGTCCAAATCTTCGGTGCCGCCTTCCATCAGGTACTGGATGGCGTTGTTCAAAAGCACCCAGCCGTCGCCGGTCCATTGACTGAAGTCGCCGGGGTAGAAGTTGATACCCACCGCGTTCCGGGCGGTGTTTACCGCCACGAAAATGGAGCCGTTGGCCAGGTCGGCGACCCAGGTCGCCGGGGTCTCGATCGTGATGTCCTGCCAGTAGTAGATGTCGGAGATGCTCAGGACGCCTTCCATGATGGGGTGCGGGTCGTAGTCTCCCAGGCTCTCGAAGTCGAAGTTATGCCAGCCGAGGGTCAGGGGGCAGTAGTTTTCGTCGATCACGTAGCGACCTGACAGGCCACAGATAAAATCGCTGGCGTAGTGGGCGAAGGCACAGGACAGGACACCGCCGCCGCCATCCATGTAGTCGGCCAGGTTGTCGCCCATGGCGGTCGGATCCGAGTAGGGGTCGTTGCTCCACGTAAAGACGCAGCCGTAGTTCAGCATCGTCGCCACCGTGGGCGTGGTCGTGGCGCAGTCGATGTAATCCACGCTGTCGTAGAAGGGATCGCTGCCGATGTTGTCCTCGACTTTCGATGTCGAGCCGGTATCGCAGTGGCAGACGAGAAGGTCGTACTGCCCCGCGAACGCAGCCGTGACCACGACTAAAACCAACAACGATTTTGGCATCTCACCCTCCTAGTACGAATGGATGGGTGGTGAATTCCTCGAAAACACCCCGACCGGTTTTTTTTAAATCCCAGTACTCAAGTAACCGCATAATAGTACCATCATCCGCATGGTTTGACAAGTTGACCGACCCAAAAAAAGCGCCCAGCGTAAAGCCGGGCGCCGTCTTTTTTCCACCATTCCCCCCACGGGCAAAGTACGGCTCCGGCTTGAAGCCGGCCACGGCCCCGCGGGGAGAGGCACAGGATATTCCCGCCCCCTCCCCGTAAGCCAACCTCTGGCTACATCCCGTATTTGGCGACCGGCTTGAAGCCGGCCACGGCCCCGCGGGGAGAGGCTCAGGATATTCCCGGCTCCTCCCCGCGAGCGTTACTCTAACTACATCCCGTACTTCGCGATTATCCCGTCCTTGTCCAAGCCGATAATGCCGTACTTGGCTCCGACCTTGGCGAAGGCCGCCACGCACTTGTCTATGTGCGCCTTCTCGTGGGCGGCGGAGAGCTGGACGCGGATGCGCGCCTGGCCGTTGGGCACCACCGGGAACGAGAAGCCGATGACGTAGATGCCCTCGGCGTACATGTCGCGGGCCATGTCGTTGGCCAGCTTGGCGTTGTAGAGCATGACCGGGACTATCGGCGTCTCGCCGGGCCGGACGTTCAAGCCGGCGGCGGTTATCTTCTCCCGGAAGTACTTGGTGTTCGACTCCAGCTTGTCCCGGCGCTCCGTGCTCCGGGTGATTATCTCCAAAACCTTGAGCGAGGCGGCGGTGATGACCGGGGCAAGGGAGTTCGAGAAGAGGAAGGGCCGGGCCTTCTGGCGGCAGAGCTCGATCAGCTCCCGGCGCCCCGAGACGCACCCGCCCGACGCGCCGCCCAGCGCCTTGCCCAGCGTGGTCGTGATGACGTCAATCTTCCCCACCACGCCGAAGTGCTCGTGGACCCCGCGGCCGGTCTTGCCGATGAACCCTGAGCCGTGGGAGTCGTCCACCAGAATCATGGAGTCGTACTCCTCGCAGAGCGCCACCGCCTCGTCCAGCGGGAAGAGATCGCCGTCCATGGAGAACACCCCGTCGGTGACCACCAGCCGGTTGCGCTTGCCCTGGTGCTGCTCGAGCTTCTGCTTCAGGTGATTCATGTTCATGTGCTTGAAGGTGTCGTACTCGGCGGAGCAGAGCCGGATGCCGTCCACCAGGCTGGCGTGGATGAGCCGGTCGGCGATGATGACGTCCTCGGGGCCGAGGATGGCCTCGAAGACCCCGGCGTTGGCGTCCATGCACGACGGGAAAAGGAGCGTGTCCTCGGTGCCCAGGAACTCGGTCAATTTATCCTGCAGCTCGCGGTGGATGTCCTGGGTGCCGCAGATGAAACGGACCGAGCTCATGCCGTAGCCGCGCGTGTCCAGGCCCTTATGGGCGGCGGCGATGACCTCGGGGTGGCTGGAGAGGCCGAGGTAGTTGTTGGCGCAGAAGTTCAGGACCTTCGCCTGCGGCGCGCCCTCGGGGAACTCCACGGTGATTTCCGCGTTCTGGGGCGAGCAGATGAACCGTTTTTCCTTGTAGAGGCCCTTGCTCTTGATCGCTTCGATTTCCTCGGCGAATCCGGCGCGGGCTACCTTCGAGTAGGCCATGACTCCTCCTGGCTATAAGAGGTGGCGTTTTTTAAGATGATTGCGTGGGCCAACCCCCCGTGCAGGTAGTCCCCTCCCCCCGTACGACTAACCCCCTCCCCCCTCACAG
>JAPLSK010000061.1 GCA_026398675.1 bacterium
GACCAGCCCCCCGGCGACGATGAGAACGACGGTCAGAAACTCCGACCCCTCGTCGGGAACGGCTCAGGTGCCGCCCTGGGCCAGAGCCGTCACCGCGGACGACACCAGCGCCAGCCCCGTCAGAAATTTCACCAAAGCGCACCCTTCCTTCGGCCCTTCGAGGGCACCTACGCCGCCATTTTGGGTCCGGTTCCACCCCATGTCCATCCAACAAGAAGGGGGCCCCACGGCCCCCTCCCGAATCGAACGAACCGACGCTCTAGGCCCCTTCACCGCACTTCACCAAGAGCTCGTGCCAGCGCCGGTCAATCTCGGCCTGAATCTCGTCAATAACGTCCTGCCGGAGCTCGGGCTTGAACAGGTGGCGGAAGCGCCCCTGCCCTTGCAGCCAGTCCACGACCGGCTTCTTCTCCTTGGGCTTGAAGGTGAGCTTCCACACGC
The DNA here is from genome assembly GCA_026398675.1 of bacterium. Lineage (NCBI taxonomy): Bacteria > bacterium. The sequence goes on from JAPLSK010000061.1 coordinate 442, forward strand.
CGTCCACGACCTCGTACAGGGGCCAGAAGCAGGTGTCCACCGCCAGAAGGCCGGTCTGGACCGTCTCGTTGGGGGAGATTTTCCAGCCCGGGATGCAGGGCGAGAGGACGTTGATGAAGCAGGGGCCCTCGGTGTAGAAAGCGGTATGGGCCTTTTTCAACAGGTCGTTGGGCTTGGCGGGGATGGCCTGGGCCACGTAGGGCAGGCGGTGGGCGACCAGAATCCCGGTCAGGTCCTTGTTGAACTGGGGCTTGCCGTAGGACACCTTTCCGGCGGGGGCGGTGGTGGTGTTGGCGCCGTGGGGCGTCGAGCCGGACCGCTGGTAGCCGGTGTTCATGTAGCCCTCGTTGTCGTAGCAGACGTACACCATGTTGTGCCCGCGCTCCATGGCTCCCGAGAGGCTTTGCAGGCCGATGTCGTAGGTGCCGCCGTCGCCGCCGAAGGCCAGGAACTTGTAGTTTTGGGGTATCTTGCCCTTCTTCTTCAGGGCGCGGTAGGCGGTCTCGACGCCGGAGCAGGTGGCGCCGGCGTTCTCGAAGGCGTTGTGGATGTAGGAGCACCGCCAGGCAGTGTAGGGGTAGATGGTGGTGGATACCTCCATGCACCCCGTGGCCGCCGTGACGACGACCTCGTCCTCGGGGTCCAGGCTGTGGAGGACCTGGCGCATGAGCATCGTGGCGCCGCAGCCCGCGCACATGCGGTGACCCCCGGAGAGACGCTGCCGCGTCGTGAGGGCTATCTCTTTGAAACTGGGCATATCTCCTCCTCGGGCGCTAGGGCGCCCGTTAAGCCTTGACCGTCGCCGGCTCGTGCTGGCGGACGTTTAAATATCCGTAATCATCCACGCTCTTGCCCCCGAGCAGCCGGGACAGGTCTTCGAAGACCTCCTCGATGTGGTAGGTCTCGATCTGGCGGCCGCCGAGACCGTATATCCGGCTGATGACCGCGGGGCGGGAATCCAACTCGTACAAGGCGCTGCGCAGCTCGTTGTAGATCGGTCCGCCCATGGCGCCGAAGCTCACCGCGCGGTCCATCATCGCCACGCACTTCACGTGGGCCAGGGCTTTGGCGAGCTCCTTGCCGGGGAAGGGGCGGAAGACCCGCAGGTTGATCGCCCCGACCTTCTTGCCCTGTTCGCGGAGTTGGTCCACCACGACGTTGACCGTCCCGCCGGTGGAGTTGAGAACCACGATGGCCATCTCGGCGTTCTCGAGCTTGTAGGTGCGGAAGTAGCCGTCGTCCCGCGAGCCGAACTCCTTGGCGAACTCCCGGGACACGTCGAGGATGACCTTGCGGGCGGCCTCCATGGCGTCTATCTGGCCCCGCTTGTGCTCGAAGTAGTAGTCGTACAGGTCCAGGGGGCCTATGGTCAACGGCAGGGCGGGGTCGAGCAGGGGGTACTGCGGGTGGTACTCGCCGACGAACTTCTTGACCTTCTTGTCGTCGTGGATTAACACGTTCACCAGCCCGTGGCTGGTTATAAAGCCGTCGAAGTTGACCATCACCGGCAAGAGCACGTCGGGGTGCTCGGCGATGCGCATCGCCTGGATGGTGTTCTCGTAAGCCTCCTGGGCGTTCACGCAGAAAAGCTGTATCCAGCCCGAGTCCCGGCACAGCATGGCGTCGGAGTGGTCGCAGTGGATGTTGATCGGTCCGGAGAGGGCGCGGTTGACGACGGGCATCACGATGGGCAGCCGCAGGGAGGCGGCGATGTAGACGATTTCGACCATGAGCGCCAGGCCGTTGGCGCTGGTGGCGGTCATGGTCCGGGCCCCGGCCGCCTCGCTTCCCACGCACGCGCTCATCGCCGAGTGCTCGCTCTCCACCAGAATGAGCTCGGTGGACACGTCGCCGTCGGCGTGGAAGTCGGCGAACTTCTGCATCAGGTTGGTCTGGGGGGTAATCGGGTAGGCGGCCACGACGTCGGGGTCTATCTGCATCATCGCGTAGGCGGCCGCCTGATTCCCCGTCAAGGCAAGCGTCTTGGAAGGCACGGCAAAAACCTCCTCGGGGCGATAACCCCGCTTACTTGCTGGTCTCATTGACCATGGTGATGGCCTTGACCTTGGGGGGGCACACCTCGGCGCAGAGGCCGCAGCCCTTGCAGTGCACCAGGTCGTGTCCGGTCATCTTCTCGGTCTCGGGATCGAAAGTGATGGCCGCGTCGGGGCAAAAAATGAAGCAGCGGAAGCAGTGGGTGCACTTCTCGGAGTCCCAGACCGGCCGGTCGGCGCGCCAGGATCCGGTGTTGTAATCCACGGCGTTGCCGGCGCGCAGGTAGGCGTGTAACTCCGAAGCCACGATGTAGCCTGCTCTGGGAAGCTCCTTGTAGCTTTCGTTCCCGTATTTGGGCTTGGCCAACGGGCCGCGGCCGCCGGGACCCTTCGCCGCCTCGGGCTTGGAAAGCGAAACCGCCGCCTCCCGGATGGCCTTCAGGTTCCCCTCGAGCACGTCCTTGGAAAACACGTCCGTGTAGTTGGCCCTGAAGCTCGCGCAGATGTCGTCGGTGGAAAGCACGTCCACGAGTCCGGTCAGGGCGCCGATGGTGGGTGTGTTCGGCATCCGGCGGCCCAGGTACTTCCGGCTGATGCTGGTGGCGTCCACGGTGAAGATGCGGAACCGGTGGCCCTCGACGATATTCTCGCGGACTTCGGCCGGCGTGAGCTCGGTGTTGACCAGGAGAATCCCGTCGTCCTTCAACCCCTCGCTCACGTCCACCACGTTCAACAGCGTCTCGTCCAGGACGATGACGATGTCGGGATCGGTTACGGAGGAGTAGATGGTTATCGGTGTGTCGGAGATTCGGTTGAAGGCCTTTATCGGGGCGCCCATGCGCTCGGAGCCGTATTCGGGGAAGGACTGGACGTGCTTGCCCATCTCCAGGGCCGCGTCGGCGAGCACCTTGGAGGCCGTCACCGCGCCCTGTCCGCCCCGAGCGTGCCAGCGCAGCTCAAGCATCTTGGGCATCAATTACCTCCTGGGGGCAAAAAAAGGGATGCGCGTTTTTACGTGGTTGGGGTAAGAGAAAACCAGCCGGATGCTAACAAATCACCGGCTGGAATACAAGGCATCGCGCGCCGTGGAATGCAGTTATTTCAAGATTTATCGTCCCCGTCCGGCGGCGCCCCCGATTCCCCGCCGGGCAACAGCTCCGGCGCCTGAATCCGACGAAGCGAAATGTCCTTCTCATCCAAAACAGTCAGTTCCCGAGTCGTGGTTATCTCAAGCTCCTTTATCCTTCGAGCCGAGGGTAGTACGTTACGTTCCAAAGACCCCACCAAGTTGTTGTAATTCTCCAAGGCCTTCACCAGGTTCCGACCGAGGTTGTCTATGTGCTCGGTCATTTTGCACAGTCGCTCGAATATCTCCCTGCCCTGGACGGCGATCTTCTGCGCGTTCTCCTGGAGTGCCTCCTCGCGCCAACCCTGTTTCACTGCCAGCAGGAGGGACATCAGGCTCAACGGCGAGCTCAACAGCACCCCCTGCTCAAGACCGTGCTCGATCAAGGTGGGGTCGTATTCCAGAGCGGCGGCGAAGAAGGATTCAACGTTCAGGAACTGGATGACGAACTCGGGAGACCTATCGAACTGCATCCAGTACTCTTTCTTGCCGAGGTCCCTCATCCGGTCCTTGACGGTGCGGGCGAACTCCTTGAGCTCATACTGACGTTCCTCTTCGGTCTTCTTTTCCTGAGCCTGGAGATAGTGGTCCGCTGAGGTCTTTGCGTCGATGACCACTATCCGATCGTTGGGGAGGTGGATGACCATATCGGGACGTAAGCGGCCGCCTTCGCCCTCAACGGATACCTGTTCCTCGAAATCCACATGCACCTGCATACCCGCCAATTCCACCAGGCGCCTGAGCTGGACCTCTCCCCAACGACCGCGAACACCGGGGCGCTTGAGCGCGTCAAGCAGCCTGCCGGTTTCTTCGTCCAATTTTCCGATCAAGCTCTGCTGCTTGTCGAGCGTAGTTTTCAGCTCACCTGTCTGTTTACGATATTCGTCAAGCGCACTTGAAAGAGGCTGGATGGTTTTATCCACCTCTTTACGCTTTTTTTCAAAATTCTCCTCGGCCAGTTGCAGGAAATCCTTCTTGCTCGCGGTCAGCGCCTCCTGGGCCAGGGAGGTAAAGACATCCTTGAACTTCTTTTCCGCCTCTTCGAGGAGATTTCGTTGTTCGAGCAGATTTTTCCTTTCTGCGGCGAGGCTGGCCTTGGTCGCTTCCAATTGCCCCTCCGCGGAGCGAAGCAGGATTTCCAGTTCGCCTCTCTGTTTGATAAGCTCGGTTTTATCCTCTTTGAGTTCCGAGATGACCGGAGACTGGTCGCCGCGTGTTTTAGCGGTCAA
>JAPLSK010000062.1 GCA_026398675.1 bacterium
GGAAGGTCGTCGTCCCGTCCTCGGCCACCTCGGCGGCGAAGAGCGTCCCGCGCACGGCGCCCGAGGCGGTGGGGGTGGAGACGCGGAATCCGCGGGCGTCCTCCTGGGAGCTCACCACGGCGGCCAGCACCGAGCCGTAGAAGGTCTGCACCTCGTAGCTCGAACCCAGGGGCGAGACGCGCAGCTTCGTGCCCGCCTTGACCTTCAAGTGATGGCCGCTCCCGATGACCAGTTCCGCCGAGGAGTTGCGCGAGGCCTCCACCACGTCGCCGTCGAAGACCAGGTCGCCCTTGGCGAGATCGGTGGTGGACCAGCTGCGGGTCACGGTCACCTTCCCCACCAGGTCCACCACGCGGCCGAGGGACTCTGCGGCGTGGGCCGGCGGGGCCAGGATGAAGACCCAAAGGGCCGCCAGGGTCAGCCAGGGAATCAGCCTAAAGCGTCGGTACACAGCGGTCCTCCCTTTTTTAACGTAAATACTTCATATATTCCTATAATAATATATAATAAAATATAGATGATATACTATCCAAGCTTTATCCCTAGTATGCGTAGCATTTCAAAAGTATTGACGAAGGATACACCACCCTTAATACAGACATCTGGTATTTTAACCTTGCTTCTAGATAAAGGTTCCGAAAGCTCTTGTGTCACTATAACATAGTTCATTACTTTGGCATATGCAACCAACCAACCGTCTGCACCACTTGCGAAAGTCGCCTTTGCTTCATCTTTAAACTGGCTCTGTATATTTACCCAGTTTATAATTTTCCCGTAAAGTATAATCACATCATCTTCATCTGTAGAAGCAAATGCATCTTGAAAGCTCTCCTTTGCCCACGTTGCAAGCTCGTCTTGTCCTCGTTCTAACTCCTGTTTTACACAATCAATACTTTTAATACGACCAATTGATGCGTACTCGACTAAACTATCCCAGAATCGTGGGACCAAATCGAAGGCATAGTAACGACGTGCTGCCTCGATGAAAACATTCGCATCAAGTAAAAAAACAGGCTCATCCATTTACTATCAGCCTGCCATTTCTATATGGGATGCGTAGCTCTCGAATGTATTCCCATACAGTCCCGTTAACTGGTAGGCTTCGGAATAAAGTAGCTTACCTTCTTTGGTTGCTCGAATAACGGTGGACGCAAAACGCCGTCCAACGCGCAGGTTTTGAGTAGCATAGAAATCACCGCCTTTTAGTCGAGGGGCGGAATATTCTCGCTTTGTGTAATCATCGTAAAAATGTATGAAATCCTCCTTGCTTAATAGGGTAAGGTCCAATGCTCGGCGCGCCGCAACGAGCTCACTGACCTTAAAGTGCCGGGCGAATGCCTGGAACGGCTCTGGGGCATTTTTTATAGAACCCCATACTTTTCTCAACTCGTTTTCTGGAACGAGGAATTCTGCAGCTACACGATTGCACGCCTGTTCGATCGGGTCGTCTGCCGGTTGCATTTCACGGAGGTCGAATGCAGCGCTGCTGCCAAAAAACACATGTGCTACTTCATGTGCGAGTGTGAACATCTGCGCGGCCTTGCTATCCACACCATTGATGAACACGAGCGGGGCGTACTCATCCACCAGAACGAAACCTCGAAATTCGTTAGGATCGAGCTTACGATGGGTGTTATTACCAACGACACCGTTGACGACAACCAGAATCCCCGTATTTTCTAGGGCTTCTCGTAGAATACTAAGTGCATCAGTCCATGTGGGCTGTCGTTCAGCCCATCCGTCATCTAAGCCCAGTGTATTTTTAATCCGTTTCGCAATGGATTTAGGATGCTCTTCAAGTCGGGCAGATTTTATGTATGGAAGGCCTTCCTGACCTTGTTCGATCAGGAACTCTCGCATCCAGGACTGCCGACGCTGCATTGTTTGAATTGTTTCAAGAAGATTTGGGCTGGGTCTTTTTAAACCCTCATCACCAAGCGTTCTGAAATGTTGAATGGGTAGGCGATCTTGTGGGGGCTCTTCGAGGAAAAAGAAACCTAATGGTGTGTAAGTTGCTTTTGCCAAGGTTTCCAATTGTCGTAGCGTAGGTTGACTCTCACCGGTAAGCCACTGGTGAATTTTGGGCATCTTTTTCTGTAGACCATCCTCCGACAGCTCGGAACGATTCAAGGCCCAGCGTAAAACCTCTTTTGTGACGGCCACCTTGCTCATCAGGTTTCCCTTCAGTACCTAAATCCTACTCAATTATTATACCATGCCGGGCATCCGGTTCCCAGGTGGGTCGCTCTTAACCCTCGCGCGCGGGCTCCAGGTTTGGTAGAATACGATGGCGGGGAAGCCTCGATCCCCCGGCCGGAAAAAAAGGGGCCGGTCCCCGAACTTCTGGGGGAAGGGACCTCGGCCTCTGCTACCCGGATTCGGTCGCGGGCCGGTCCCCGAACGTCTGGGGGAAGGGTCTCCGAAGTAGGCGGTCTTGGCCCACAGGGCCGGTCCGCGACCGTTCGGGGGGGTGATTCTGAGTCCGCGCGGCTCGGGATTGAGACAAATTCGGGATGGATTTGCGGAGCCGGTCGGGCTTCCGGGTCCGCGCGGCATGGTAATCAATGCGGGACGGAAACTTGTACCAACCGATCTCACCGGCCACCCGGCGGCTCATCGATTCGGCCCTCGACGAGGACCGGGTCGCCAGCGATTACACGACCCTGGCGACCGTGCCCGCGGATGCCCAGGCCGTGGGTGAGCTGGTCGCGCGGGAGCCGCTCGTCCTCTGCGGGCTCGAGGTGGCCCGGGCGGTCTTCGCCGCCGTGAACCGCGAGCTCCGCTTCCAGACCGCCTACACGGACGGGGAGCGGCTGGAGGGCGGGACGGTCTTCGCCTCCGTAAGCGGATGCCTGCGCTCGATTCTGGCCGCCGAGCGCGCGGCGCTGAATTTTCTCGGTCGGATGTGCGGCGTGGCGACGATCTCCCGAGTCTGGTCGGGGGAACTACGCCGGGCCTGGGAGACGCTGCCCGAGGGCTCGCGCTCGCCCTCGCCGCCCCGGCTGGTGGACACCCGCAAAACCCTTCCGGGCTGGCGGGAGTTGGACAAGTACGCGGTGCGCGTCGGCGGGGCTTGCAACCACCGCCACGACCTGGCCTCGGGGGTCTTGATAAAGGACAACCACCTGGCGGCGGCCGGCGGGGTGGCCCAGGCGGTGCACGCGGCCCGGGCCCGCTGCCCCCACGGGCTCGCCGTGGAGGTGGAGGTCACCGACCTGGCGCAGCTCGACGAGGCGCTGGACGCCGGGGCGCACATCGTCCTTCTGGACAACATGGACGATACGACCCTGGCGACGGCCGTCCTGCGCTGCCGCCGGGCGGACGCGCTCTGCGAGGTCTCCGGCGGGGTGAGCTTCGAGAGCCTGACCCGCCTGGCCGCCCTCGGCCCCGACCTCGTCTCGGCGGGGGCGCTGACCCACTCCGCCAAGGCCTCGGACCTGGCCCTAGACGTGCGTCCGGGGGGGTTGCCCGATTTGCCGGGGGCATAACTCTGTTCGCCGGGGGCGTAGCTCGGTTCGCTCGGTTCGCTCGGTTCGCTCGGTTCGCTCGGTTCGCTCGGTTCCTGACGACGAACGCCGGTGATTTGCCGGGGACATTACTTCTTATTGCCGGGGCATAACTTCGTTTCCCGACGATAAAGCCATTGGGGTACCGATATGGCCGAATTCCTGCCGCAGCTGTCCATCGTCTGGCGACCCGTGGAGTTCGAGAGCGTGGGCGGGATGGACACCCTCCACGCCGAGTACCTGCGGGTCATCGCCGAGGGCGGGCACGCCTGGTGGACCCAGCGCCTGAGCCTGAGCTACGTGAGGCTTTTGGACCGGGTGCTCACCGCCGGGAAACCGGTGTACCTCTACCCCCTGGACGATCCTCGGGCCGCCGGCCCGCGCATCTTCCGGCTCCGCGCCAGGGTGGACGCCGTCCTCTACAATCCGGACGGCTCCTTCCGCCGCCAGCCCGACGACAACATCCCCTTCCGCCGCACCCAGGCCGACGCCATCTACTCCGCCTGCTGGATCCGCCTCACCTCGATGGAGGAGATACCACCCGCCGAGATGCCCGATCCCAACGGCGTCGTCGTCCTCCCCTACGGTGACAATCTTCTCGAAGCGGTACGGGGGCGGTTCTCCAAGGGATTCATCGTCCCTACGGGTGAGTACGAAACCTTCCGCCGCACCACCCTGGCCTCGAGCCTGGACGTGATTGACGAGCTGGGCCGGGCGAGGCCCGTGGGCGCGGCACCGAGCGCGGAAAAAAAGACCGCCTCTCTCGCCGAATCGGTGTTCGATCAGAGCGACGAGGAACTGACCTTCCGGCTCTCCGCCGACCGCGTGCCCCGGATGGCCGGCGCGGGCGACGGGGGGACCGTGGACCTCCGGCTCGACACGGGCGACCACTCCCTCGTGATAGACGCGCCCGATCTCAGGCTGGGGGAGGGCGCCGCCACGGAGTCCGAGGGGGAGATGAGCCTACATCTGGGCGACCGGGGCAAAAGGGTGGTCCGCCACGAGGCGAGGGAAACCTTCCACATGGACCACCCCATCGTCCGCAAGAAGGACACCGCCACCGAGGAGAAGCAGCTCATAGACCTGGGCATTGACTGGGAGATGCTCTCCCGGATGCGGTCGCGGATGGAAGAGATAGAGTCCGTCACCGGCCCGCCCCTGGTGACGGAGAATGAGGCCCCGCCGGAGCCCGAGCCTGCGTTCGTCCCCCCGGAGGAGCCGCCGGTCCCGGAACCGGAGGAGCCGTTCGCCGTGGAACCGGCGCGGGCGCAGATACCTCCCGTGGACGCCGTGCGCTCCCTGGACGAGGTGATGGCGGAGATGGTCTGGGAGACGCCCGCCACCGACGCGGTGGCTCCGCCGGTGTCCAGGAAGGACCAGCCCGCCCCGGCCCTCACCTCGAAGGAGCTCTCCGGTTTCGAGGTCGAGCCGACCCCGTTCCCCGACCTGCCCCCCCTGGCGCCCTCGATCCAGCGCTGGGAGGCGCCCGAGGAATCCCTCACCGGCCTGAACCTCCTCGCCGGGGAGCTGGAGGCCGACGAACCGGCCCTCGCCGACGCCAAGAAGCTCCTGATCCCCACCGTGGACGCCCTGTTGAGGAGCGTGGAGGCGCGAGACGCCCGGCGCACCCGGCCCAGGGACGGCGAGGACCACCCGCTGGCCCTGCCCCGGGACGTCGCCGCTTCCATCCGCCGCATCCGCGACCAGCTCGTCATAGACAACGAGCAGATAGCCCACGTCATCACCAACCTGCTCCTGGGCAAGCACGTGATAATCAGCGGCCCCACCGGCTGCGGCAAAACCACCCTGGCCCGGATGCTGCCCGCACTCGTCTGGAACATCTACCCCGAGCTCGTGCAGTCCCTCTCGAGCTGGGGTCCCGAGGACCTCCTCGGCCTCCTCTACCCCCTGCCCGACGGCGGCGTCGCGGTTTCCGGCATCCTCACCCGCACAGTTTTGAAAAACTTCGCCTCCACGGACGACGGCTACGCCCGCACGGCCTACCGGGCGCCGAACGGGGCGCAGTACAACGGCGTCTGGCTGGTCCTGGACGAGCTGGACAACTGCGACTGGACGTCCCTCCTTTCCGACTTCCTCGCCACGAGCGACGCCCCGGCGATGAAAATTTCGGTCTCCGGCTCGCCGGGGGAGTACCTGGACATCCCGTTGCCCATGGACTTCCGCCTCATCGCCACCTTCAACTCCCAGGACGGCCTCAAGGGGGTCGAGCAGCTTTCCCAGAGCACCCGGCGCCGACTGGCCTTCGTCGAGCTCCGCTCGCCCACGGACGAGGAGGCGGAACGGGAGATCGTGCGCCGGAAGGTCCAGAACCTGGTTTACGAGCAGCTCGGCCTGGCGGTGAAGGAGACCGATCTCTCGGGCCAGATAGAGGATTCCCTGTTCCGTCTGGTGCGGCTGGTGCGCGCGTACCACGACATCGGCACCGCGCCGTTGGTCACCATCCTGGCCGACATCCAGGTCGAGGCGCAGATGGGGCTCGACGCGTGGAAGACGCTGGACGAGGCGGTGGCCACCAACCTGGTGCCGCTCTTCTCGCAGATACCGGCGGCCCACCTGCGGATCATCGGCAACCTGGCGGCCAACGCCCCCGAGCGCATCCTGGCCTACTTCTCCCTCAACCTGCCCAAGCGCTACACCGACGAGGCCTTCTGCGAGCAGCTCTACAACTTCTGCGTCTTCCTCTACCGCACCGCGCGGTACCGCTCCGACCCGACCGTTGACGAGCTCAAGGAGATAGTGGACATGGTCGGTTCGGGCATCCCCCGGGGCAAGGTGGGCTACCTGGTCTCCAGCCTGGAGCCGCGGCCGGACAACCTGGCCTCGAGCCTGCTTCCGGCGATCAAGCTGGGCACGACCCTCTTCGAGACCATCCGCTCCCTGACGCGCCTGGTGAACCGGGGCGAGTGACGGGGAGCCCGAAGGGCTCGTGCTCGTCGCCGTGCACGTCAAGCTCGGCTAGAGTTTCTCGTCCCGTGTCCATCCCACCGAGCCCACCAAGGTGATGGTCAACTTCGACAACTGATCCGGCAGTCATGACGTGAGGGTGTAATTATGGCGAAGTCTTCCTTTTCGCGCTCGAATCAATTGGTGGCGAAGGTCACCTTTGCAGCGCTCAACTTCCTGAAGGACAACGGCGGTGAGGCCGCTTACCGGGAGGTTATCGCCGCGGTCGAGAAACGGGTGAGTTTCGATGATTGGGAGCGGGAGGCGTACAAGGACGGTACTCCTCGCTGGAGGAGATATTTTGCCTTTGACAGCAGCATTCTTGCCGTCAAGGCGGGTTATATCCTGAAAAAGGCCGGCAGGTGGTTTTTAACCCCCGATGGGGAAAACGCTCTGCAATTAGGGGCGGAGGAACTCCACCGAAGAGCGTTGTCGGCTTATAAACAATTCATTAAAGAGCGGGATCAGCAGGTCACGCCCGTTGAAACCGAGGTCGAAGACGCTCATCAGGCCATGGCAGCGACGCTGCAACAGATCGAGCAGGAGGCCATCGAGGGCATCCGGGCGCAGATATATCGCCTCAACCCCTACGAGTTCCAGGACCTGGTGGAGGCGCTCCTGCGGGGGATGGGCTACCACACGCCGTTCAGCGCCCCGCGGGGCAAGGACGGCGGGATGGACGTGATCGCGTACCGCGACCCGCTTGGCACGCAGTCGCCGCGGATGACGGTGCAGGATAAGCTGCGCGAGAACCCGGCCTCGGGGCCGGATGTGCGGCAGCTGCTGGGTGTGCTGCAGCGGGACGACGTGGGCATCTTCGTCTCGGCCGGCGGATTCACCCCCGACGCGCGGCAGGCCGCGACGGGAACGCAGGTGCATGTCGAGCTGAT
>JAPLSK010000063.1 GCA_026398675.1 bacterium
CGGGCTCACCTGCGGGTCCGTCGTGGTGAGCATCGGCATATACTGCAGGTAGTCCAGCATCGCCGGGTACGTCTCGCCCAGGTCGGCACCCCAACTCACTTCCGACCAGGTACCCATGTTGCCCGAGTCGTCCGCGGCCCGTACTGAGAGCGCGACTCCCGTCCCCGTCGGCGTGTCCGCACTCCACAGAACCCAGCCCCACTCGGTATCGGCCGAAATGTCCAGAATCGAGGAGATGACGTTACCATAAGAGGGAGGCGGGGCGGTGTTCCACCAGCGTGTTTCGCTGATGTCCAGGGCGCAGCATATGACGTCGTCAATGGCGTCGCCGTTCATGTCCCCAATACTGACGAAGTTGGCACCCCCGAATTCGGTGTTGAGCACGTGCTCGGTGAAGGCGGAACCGTCGCCCGCCGTGTTCTCCCACCATGCCACCTCGCCCGCGCCACCGGCCGCGGCTGCTACGTCCATGTCCGAGTCGCCGTCCAAATCCGCAATCTTCACCGATTCCGCGCCGACGAAGTCTTCCTGCAGTATCTGCAGCGTCCAGGTGCCGCCCACGCCGTCATCGTTGGAGAACCACACGAGGCGGTTCCCCGTGTAGCTCGTCGTCGCGATGTCTATATCGGTGTCCCCGTCTATATCGGCCGCGGCCACCGAGCTTATATTTTCACCGGTGTAAACGAGGTGCTGGGTCCATGAGGCGCCCGCGCCGCCGTCGTTGGACCACCAGGTTATCGAACTGCCGCCGCCGGCGATGACGTCCAGATCGGAATCGCCGTCCACGTCGGCCACGCAAACCCCTGCTGCGTCAGTGAAACCGGTGGCGATGGCGTGGGACGTCCAGCTCCCACCAGACCCGTCGTCGTTCGACCACCAGGTCACCGCTCCCGAGGTGCCCATGGTGGCGACGACGTCCACGTCGCCATCCCCGTCGATATCGGCGGTAAAGATGGAGGACACGCCGCTCGCCGAGCCCACCGAGTGGTTCGTCCAGGTCCCGCCGGACCCATCGTTGGCCCGCCATCCGACCGAGCCGGAGGTGGCGTAGAAGATATCGTTGTCCCCGTCGTTGTCCACGTCAGCCGGATCGAGGCATTGGGCGCCGGCCCAAACCACATTATGGAAATCCCAGCTACCGCCCACGCCGTCCAAGTTGTCGAACCAGTCGACCATGCTGTAGTCCTCGGAACAGACCACCACGTCCATGTCTTCATCGGCGTCGATTCGGGCGGCGACGACGCAGAGCGGATGTTCCAGTATCTTCTCAATCATGGTTTCCGGTTCCAGGGTCATCAGGGAAAGCTCACCGGGGGTGCCGGCGTAGTCAATGTTGATTTCCGTGTCGAACTTCCTCCCCCAGTGATCCAACGGACCGGGTTCGCCGTCTCCGGCGGACCAATCGGACTGCATGGCGTCAACCGCCAAAGCCGCGAGGGTCAACCCCGCCAGAAGGATAAACAAGGTTAAACCGGCTTTTCTCATGGTTCCTCCTCTAATAATCTCTACTACTCCTTCTCACGCAAATCAACTTAGCACGAAACTTATTAAAAGAAAAGGTGTTTGGCACACCTTTCCGTTTTTCCGGGCAAAACGAGTCTAGCGGCCGATTACTAAACGATTGGTCAGTGACCCCGCGGCGGTTTCCAGGCGGTAGAGGTACACGCCGGAGGGGATTTCCGCGCAGGACCAGGCAACCTCGTGACGCCCGGCGGTCAGCTCCGAGTCAACCGGCGTTGCCACGCGCCGACCCGATAAATCGTAAATAGACAGAACGGCGCGGCCGTC
>JAPLSK010000064.1 GCA_026398675.1 bacterium
AGCGTGGCGTTGAGCTGCTGCAGCTCGGCCGCCGTCGCCTGCTCGGCGAGGGAGACGTTCACCCAGAGGAGCTCGTTCTCGGCGAGGCCGGGGAGCTTGGCCTCCAGGTTGGGGCCGATCTGGGCCGCCGCGGCGCCGGTCGAGAAAAGGGCCGCCGCCAGTAAAAAAGACAGGCGTGCGCGCATCGGGGTACCGTCCTTCGTGCGTGAAAAGGGCCGGGTATTCCTATCACCCGGCTAATATAGTTCAGAAAAACGCCCGGTGTCCAGGCGGGGGGGGGCTTAAAGCCCCATTGTATTACGTGGGAGGGCTTTTCCGGCGAAGAAGGCCCAGGGGCGTCATCTGCAGCTCCTGGCCCAGGGGGTTGTCGGCCAGCGCCAACGCCAGCCAGTGCGCGTCCACCCCGTCGGTCCGGCCCAGGACGTCCACGTCGCCGTAGTCGTTGGCGTCTATGATGGCGGTTTCCAGGCCCACGGCGTCCCGGACCCGCTCGCAGACCCACTTGGGAAAAGCCGGGCCGTAGATGACGACGTTGATGTAGCGCTCGAAGGTGCCGACGCGGCTGCCGTCAATCTGGGCCACCTGGGGTCCGGCGACGCGGTAGAAGTCGCCGGTGCGGCCGAGGAAGCGGGTGACGGCCGCCACGACCGCCGCCAGAAGAATCCGCGGCAGACCCACCAGGTCTATCGCCGCCTGCATCTTCACCGGCAGGCCCACGGCGCCGATGCCCCACGGCGGCTTGGCCACCCGGGCGGAGAGGAACTTCGCCCAGAACCCCTCTTTGATGTCCTCGAAGCGGCGGGTGCGGCCCTGGGTGATGGCCACGATTTTTTCCGAGATAAAGAGGACGTCGCCGGGCTGGGGATTCGCGGGCGTCACATACTGCATGCACAGCTCGACGATGTCGTCGTCCTCGGTGACGAGGCGGGTTTTTATGGGGATTTTTTCGACGGTGGCCAGAAGGGGGTTGGCGCGCTTGCGGCGGGCGTCGGGGCGGACCGCGACGCGGCCGGTCCGCTTGTCCGGCTCGGCGTACCACGCCTTTTCTTTCGAGCGGTACGGTCGGTACCCGTCAATGTCCGGGGAGGAGTCGTCGGCGGGTTTTTTGGGAAAATTTTTCACGGCCCGAGTATAGCGGTGGAGCCCCGCACCGGTCAACAAAAAGCCGGCCCGCGATTCCCCTCTCCCCTCTGGGGAGAGGCTCGCCTACGGGCTAGGGTGAGGGGTGAAAGCGGCGGGGTTAGGAAACCCCGCCCTACGTCGGCGCAAACGGGGCGAGGGTCGGGGTTGGGAACGTAGAAAAACGCGGCGGCCCGTGGAAGGGCCGCCCTACGTCGGCGCAACCGGGGGTGAGGGCCACCGCATGTCCCCTCTCCCTTTTAGGGAGAGGGATAGGGTGAGGGTCGGGGCAGAGAACGGAAAAACGGCGGCCCGTGGAGGATTTATTCTACAGGGCCGCTCTACGTTTACCCCTCACCCCAACCCGTAGGCGCGCCTCCCCTCAGAGGGGGGAGGGGATTGTGCAACGGGCGGGGCACAGAGGCCCCGCCCTACGAAAGTTATTGTCGCACGAAAAAGGCGGCCCGCAGGGGATGCATCCCACGGGGCCGCCCCTAC
>JAPLSK010000065.1 GCA_026398675.1 bacterium
TCGACTGGCGGCTGGACCGGGCCAACGTGAGCTGGTCCGCCGACTGGCTCGAAATCAGGCTGGGGCGGCAGCGGCTGGCCTTCGGCCCCGGATACATCTTCAACCCCTCGGACCTCTACGTCCAGCCCAGCTTCACCGACCCCACCCGGGAGGACCTGGGGCAGGATTCGCTCTTGACCACGTTCTACTTCGGCCGGTTGTCCGGGGCGCAACTCATCGCCGTGCCGAGACGGGTGGCGGCGGACGGGGATTACGGGGCGCGGCTTTTCGCCAACCTGGGCGGCTTCGACCTGGCGGCTTCCTACTACTACCGGGGCTCCTACGCCGCGGACCGGCGGGCGCACTTCGTCGGTCTCTCGGCCACGGGGGAGATAACCATCGGGGATTGGGACGGGCCGGGGATTTGGGCCGAGGCCGGTCTCGATCTGCCCTACTGGAGCGCGCGGCCCGAGGGCGCCGCCGACCCCGACATGACCTGGCGCGCATCCGCCGGGCTCTCCTACACCTTTACCGGGGATTTCTCCGCCCTGGTGGAGTATTTCCACGACGCCGCCGGGGCGCGGGAATTCAGCGACTACGGCTGGGCGTCGCTTTTGAGCGGGGAGAACTTCGTCCTCGGCCGCGACTACCTCTTCGCCAACCTGGAATACGACCTAGCCTCGCTCATCACCCTCACCGGCATGGGGCTTTTCAACCTGCACGACGGGAGCCTGGTCGCCGGGCCGGGCCTGCGGTTCAACCTTTCCGACAACGTCTCCCTGACCCTGGGCGGATTTTTGTTCCTGGGCGGGGAGGAGAGCGAGTTCGGCCACGGGGAGCTCGATTTCGGGATGTACGCCGTTCCCGCCTTCCCCCACGTGGCCTATGCCCGTTTCGAGGCGGCCTTCTAGGGCGCAGCGGCCCCCTCTCCCTTTCAGGGAGAGGGCGGGGGGTGAGGGTCGGGGTGGGGAACGTGAAAGCGGCGGGGTGGGTGTTGTATAATAGCTAATATCCAAGCTGACCCCTGTAGGTGGGAGTAATTCGACGGTCTGTGGAGGTGATGGTATGGCTAAAGAACGGTGCAGTTGGTTTGAAGATAAGGAATCACGTTTCCTAACCGGACCACACCAATCGGAAGAAAGCTTGTGCAAAAGGCATCAAAAAGGTTATAACCCTGCCATTAAAGAACAGGCGGAATGTGGCAAAGAGGAAGGACACACCTGTTGAGTTATTATCACCCTCTTGAACGACCCGCCCTTTTCGGCGGCCTGCAGAGGGGCCGCCCTACACCTTTTACCTTCGGCATTCTTCTCTTAAAAAGTAATCCGACAGCCCGCCAGCGGTCATCCAAACATCGTGCTGGTCCGAAATGAAGTGGTGATCCCTTTTTTCTGGGGCGAACATCGAGGCGGCGGACTGGGCCGATAACCGCCGCGCCCAGCGCGACTTCGTCTACGCCGAGTACATCCGCCAGTTCAAGAAGCGACACCCCATCATTTCCTTCGTCTGGTGGCTGTTCGCCGACTACGGGCGCTCCCTCTTACGTTGGGCCATCGCTTCCGCAGTCATCGCAGCCCTCTTCGGGTGCGCCTATTTGTGGATCCTCGGCCCCGGTCAGTTCGTCTGCGACCCACAGGCGCAGCTCAGCGAAGGCTGGCGCTGCTTCTACTACTCGATAGTCACCTTCACCACGCTGGGCCTCGGCGACGTCGTCCCCAAGACAGACGCCGCCTCGATTTGGGCGGCGGTCGAGGTCATCCTGGGCTACGTCATGCTGGGGGGCCTGATCAGCATCTTCGCGGTGAAGGTCGCCCGCCGGGACTGAGCGCCCGACCGGGAATCACTCCGTGGACATCCGGGCCACCGACGGGGTCGGTGGTTTTGTATAATCGAACGGTTCCCCCGCCCCGGGCGGGTCCGATTTCTTGGGAACCCGGACGCGGGCCGGGCGTACAGAATCGGTGCGCTGTCAATCGTCGTAGACTGACGCCGCGCGCTCCACGGTCGGTGGGATGAAACCGCTCGATTTTTTGGATCATCTCTCCGTCCCGGTCACGCTGGCCCTGGGTCTGCTTCTGGTCCTGGTGGTCGGCCTGGTGGACTACATCACCGGGACCGAGCTCTCCTTCGCCATCTTCTACTTCGCCCCGGTGGCGCTGGTGGCCTGGGGCAAGGGGCGCTTCCCCGGGCTTTTGATCACCTGCGTCAGCGCCGCCGTCTTGCTGATCGCGGATTTGCTGTCCGACCGCGTGTACCCGTACCACCTGATCCCCTACTGGAACTGCCTGGTGCGCCTGGGCATGTTCGTCGTCATCGCGCTGGTCTTCGCCCGGCTGAAGGTCAACCTGGACGGGGAAAAGAGGGCGGCCAGGGTGGACGCGCTCACCGGGGTGCTCAACAGCCGGGGGTTCTTCGAGCGGGCCGAGTACGAGCGGAGCCGGGCCCAGAGGTACGGTTACCCCCTGGTCGTCGCGTACATGGACCTGGACAACTTCAAGACGGTCAACGACACGCGCGGTCACGAAGTCGGCGACGCCGCCCTGGCCGTGGTCGCGGGTATTATCCGGCGGACCATCCGCACCAACGACGTGGCCGGCCGCGTGGGGGGCGACGAGTTCGCCTTCCTCCTGCCGGACACGAGCCACAGGGCGGCGCAGGCCTTGACACAGAGGCTGAAGGCGAACCTCGACCGGGAGATGGAGAAAAACGGGTGGCCGGTGACCTTCAGCATCGGGGTCGTGACCTACTCCACCCCGCCCGCCTCGGTCCGCGAGATGGTCCGGGCGGCGGACGAGCTGATGTATTGCGTGAAGAACCGGTCCAAGAACGCGGCCGAGCACCGGCTGGTGGAGAGGGATATCTTGCGGCCCGTCTCACCGGAGTAGGGACGGCCACCGGGATTCGACGGGGTCTCCGCCGCGCGGCGACTTCATTCTGAACGCGACCGGTTATGGAATCTTTTAACCCCCGAAGGATGGGCGATGAGCGACGGACCGCGGGTTGAGCTCCTGGCCGTCACGCCGGAGCCGGAAAGGTTGATCGAGGCCGCCGGGCGGACCTGCTACCTCTCCCTGGACAAGGCGGGGGAGGACACGGCGGCGCGCTTCTGTCGGATGCTCCTGCGCTCCGGCCACCACTCGGTCTTCGAGCACGCCTCAGCCACCTTCCGCGTCCGGGGCGGTTCCCGGGCCTTCACCCACCAGCTCGTGCGCCACCGCCTGTGCGCCTTCAGCCAGCAGTCCCAGCGCTACGTGGAGGAGCGCGGCTTCGGGGTGGTCGAGCCCGCATCCATCGCCGGTAATCCCGCGGCGAAGGCCCTCTTCGACGAGCACGTCGGACGCTGCCGCGAGGCGTATGACGAGTTGCGCAGGCTCGGCGTCCCCAAGGAGGACGCCCGCTTCGTGCTGCCCAACGCGGCGGAGAGCGAAATCGTGGTCACGGCGAATTTCCGCGAATGGCGCCACATCCTGAAGCTCCGGGGTGACCGCACGGCCCAGTGGGAAATCCGGCGGTTCGCCGTCGAGGTTTTCAAGATTCTCGTGGAATACGCGCCCGACGTCTTCGCCGACTTCTGCCCGTCCGGCGACGGC
>JAPLSK010000066.1 GCA_026398675.1 bacterium
AGGTCGGCCCCTACGTCATCACAAACAGCGGTGTTGCCGGCTTGAGGGCCGCCCCGTACTGACCCACCGTCACCCGGCGGTCGGGGGCCGGTTCGCGCGGCTTTTTTTCTCGGTGACGAGGACCGCCGCGCTCCAGACGAGCCCGCCCAGGGCCATAATCTGGGGCGCGCACAGACCCAGGATTAAACCCGGGTCGTCCGCCCGCAGGAAGCCGAGGCCGAACCAGACGACGGCCAGGGCGGCGACCAGGACGGCGCTTAACGGGCGTGGCGCCAGGCGTTTTTTTAGAAAAATCCCCCCGAGGCCGATCAAAAGGCACGCCAGGGCGAAGTAGACCTGGACCGGGTGGATGGTGTAGGCGGTGGAAATCCTCGGATCGAAGGCGGCCGCGGGGCCGAACGCGAGCAGCGGGACGAAGATGCTGTACTGACCGGGCCCGAGCGCCCAGGGGACGTCGCCCGCCGCGCCCCAGGCCGAGCCGTCCAACATCGCCCCGATCCAAACGGGAGCCATGGCGAAGGCGGCGGTGAGCACCCCCGCGGCCACGCGCGGCCACGGCGCGTCGCCCCGCTTCTTAGCCAAGAGCCAGAGGGTCGCCAGCCCGGCCGCCAGGCCCGGCCAGAAGCAGCCGCCCAGATAGGTCCACGACCGGACCAGGTGGCCCTGCCCCAGGTAGCTCGGGAGGAAGACGAGGTACTCGACCACCCGCGCCGCCGCCAGCCCGATCAGGAGCGCCATGAGGTAGTCGGCCGTCGCCCGCCGCCACGGCCCGTCGGAAAATTTCCGGTAAAGAAGCCAGCCCAGAAGGCCGGCCAGAAGCAAGACGGCGAAGAGGGTCCGCATCAGAACCACTCCGCCGAAAAGCGGGATCCACTTGAACATCACTCGCCGCGCTCTTGCAGGGAACCGCGCTCGGACTCGAGCTCCCCGAGCCGGGCCTCGATTTCGGTCAGCTTCGCGTCCACCTCCGCCATCTTCTCCTGGATGGCGGCGGTGTCGGCCTCGGGCTTGGCCAGATCCTTCTCCAGGCCCTGGCGCTCGATCCGGAGCTTGTCGCGCTCCTTCTCCAGGTCGCGTTTTTCCTTATCCACGCCCTGGGTGAGCGCGTCCACGACGTTGCTCTTGAGCTTGTCGAAATCCTTGCGAATGGCCTCGGGGACGTCCGGGGGCGACGCGCCGAGGGTCGCGAGGGCGGCGGTGAAATCGTCCATCTCGTACTGGGACGCCGCCTTGGCGTAAAAGACCACGGCCCGGGCGGCGGAGAACCCCGCGGCCAGGGCGGCCAGCGCCTCGTCCGCCTTCTCGACGGCCACGGAATACAGGTCGGAGTTGTAGTTGGCCAGCACCAGGGCGGGCCAGGCGAACTCGAGGGGTCCGCCGCCGTCAATGGCCCCCTGCGCCAGCCGGACCGCCGTGGAGTCGCTCTCGTCCTCGAGGGCGTAGAGGTACGCCAGGTGCGCGGTCAACACCATGTCGGAGTCGCCGCCGTGGCGGATGCCGTTCTCGTAAACGTCTATCGCCTCTCCCAGGTCGCCCAGCGCCTCCCAGGCGAAGCCCCACTCCCGGAAGGCGTCCACGCCGTACCCCAGGTCGGCCGCCCGCTCGAAGGAGGCCAGGGCGTCCCGCTGCTTCCCCTGGGCGACCAGGGCCCGGGCCAGGAAGAAATGCCCCGTCCCTTGGTCGGGCTTGATCTGCGTGGCCTGGGTCAGGTACTCGACCGCGGCGGCGGCGTCACCCGTCTTCAGCTTGAGCTTCCCGAGCTCGAGGTTGGCGCCGTAGTGGCGGGCGTCGTACTTGAGCGCCTCGAGGAAGGAGCCCTCGGCGCGCTTGTCCTGGGAACCCTCCAGGTACTCGACGCCCTGGACGTAGCTCACCTCGGCGGTGGCGCGCGGGACGAGCTCGTAACCGGGGACGTAGGTCTCCGCTTTTTGAATCTCGCGCAGCGCCTGGGAGTACCGGCGGTCCTTCAACAGGACCAGCCCGAGCTCCACCTGGGCATGCGCCTGGTTGTTGATGGTGTTGACTATCTCCTGGTCTATGAGCGACTGGAGGTCCACCACCTGGGGCTGGAGGTTGTCCAGGTTTGCCTCGAGCACCGGGTCGCCGTCGGGGGGTAGGAGGTCCCGGGCCCTGGCCAGCGCCTCTTCGGCCTGCTTGGCCAGGCGCTTGGCCTGCTCGCCGTTGCCTGCGCTGGTGCGCAGGCGGTTCAGATTCTCCTGGACCAGCGCCACTTCATCGTCCACGCTGGGATTCTCGGGCAGAGCGTCACCGGCGAAGAGTTGGTGCATGAGGCCGAGGTAGTTCATGGCCGAGTAGAAATGGCACTCGGCCAGCTTGATTTGGGCGGTGGTCACCTGCCAACCGGCGATTTCGCCGAGGCGGGACAGGTCCTCGTCGTACTTGATGCGCGGGTCGTCCTCGCCCTCCTCGGGCACTGGAAAGACGGGAGGCTTGTCCCTGGCGTCCTGGATGGCCCCCTGGATGCGTTCCTCGCCTTTCTGAATGGCCTGCACGTCGCGCTCGATGAGCTTGAGGGCGTCAAGGGCCTGGTCGTGGTTCCCGGCGGCGCGCTCTTCGGCGGCGGTGGCCAGGGCCATCTCGATTGCGTCCAGCTTTTCGCTGGACTGGTAAACGAGCTCCTGGGCCCGTTCGAGAGAGTCCGCCGACGTCAAGGAGAAAGCCCCCAGGACGAGGAAAATCGCCAAAATCCATTTGAAAGGTGCGGCCATCCGACCCTCCGGCCAATCAGGGGTTCGGTTGCGGTCAGTTCCCGTTTGGATAAGTATACCGTCAAACGGCGGACATTGCCACCCCTGCGGGGTATAAGTCCCCAACCCCCGCGGGCGGCCCGCAGAGGCGCGGACGGGGACGTTTCCAATTTCCCCGCAGGAGAGGAGTCAGAGGTGAGGGCTGCCGCCTATCCCCTCTCCCCTGTGGGGAGAGGGTTAGGGTGAGGGGCGAAAGCGGCGGCCCGCAGTTTCCCTCTCCCTGTGGGAGGCCCGCGAGGCGCGGGCCGGGGTGAGGGTCGCATTATGTCCCCTCTCCCTTTTAGGGAGAGGGTTTGGGTGAGTGTCAAGGTTTGAAACGTGAAATGGGCGGGGTACGGAGCCCCCGCCCTACATTTTTCCCTCCCCCCTTTGGGGGGAGGCTCGCCTACGGGTTTGGGTGGGGGTGATTCGCGGCGGCCCGCAGAGGACTCGTCCTACGGGGCCGCCCTACATCATCGCAATCCACGAGGCACGCCCCGGACCCTGCGTCGTTGTCGTATCTGTCGAATAAAAAAACGCCCGCTCGCGGCGATAACTCCTCGACCACAAACGATTCAACCCGTGGTACAGCCCCCGGCGGCTCGCCGGTGGTGCCGAGTTTCGAATAAAAAAACCGCCCGCTCGCGGCAGTAACCCCTCGAACACAAACGACTTACTCCGCGGAACAGCCCCCGGCGGCTCGCCGGTGGTGCCGAAGGGGGGACTCGAACCCCCACGAGGCGAACCCCACTAGACCCTGAATCTAGCGCGTCTGCCAATTCCGCCACTTCGGCTCCGAGAGGGGCATTATAGTGTCCGGACGGGGCCAAGTCAAGCGCCCCGTGAGGCGGAAGGTTACGCGGACGCCGTCGGACCCCATTCGGGCGCCGGATGAGGTACAATCTTCCGGACTTAAAACCCCCCCGCGAGGTGACCATGACCTACCTAGCGCTCGCCCTGGGCATCGTCTTCAACGCCGGGGCCAACATCCTGATGAAGGTGGCGATGCGCGGCATCGGCACCCTGGACTCCCTGGGCCTCGGGCCCTACGCCAAGGGGATGCTCTCCAGCGGCTGGCTCTGGGGCGGCCTGGCCAGCTTCGCCGCCGCTCTGGTCTTCTACACCTACGTCCTGTCGAAGCTCAACCTCTCCGTGGCCTACCCCGTCTTCACCTCAGTGGGCTTCGCCATCGTCATCGTCGTCAGCGCCCTGATGCTGAAAGAAAGCATCACCTGGTGGCAGGTGGCGGGATTCGTCTTGATCGTCGCCGGGGTGTGGCTGGTCGTGGCCAAGCAGGCGGTCGCCTGACGTGAAACGGATTTTACTGACCAACGACGACGGGGCGGACTACCCGGGGCTGGCGATTATGGCCGAGGCGCTCGCCGGGCTGGGCGAGTTGACGGTCGTGGCGCCCGACGGGCCGCGCTCCGGCACCTCCATGGCCGGTTCCTTCCACGGGGTGCTCGCCGTGAGCTCCAAGCGCCTGGCGAACGGGCTCGCCGTCACCGTCCTGGACGGCTTCCCGGTGGACTGCGTCCGTTACGGTCTGGTGCGGATGGGCCCTCCGCCGCCTGACCTGGTCGTGGTGGGGATCAACCACGGGCTCAACCTGGCCTCGGACCTCCACTACTCGGGAACGGTGGGCGCGGCCCGTGACGCGGCGATGTGGGGCATACCCTCCCTGGCCGTCTCCTCCGGCTCCCTGGACGGTTCCGGCCACTGGGGGAGGCCGGAGGAGGCGGACCTGCGGCTGGCCGCGGCGTGGGGTGCGGACATCGCGCGGAAAATACTCGACGAGGGCCTGGAGCCGGGGCGATTCTTGAACCTTAACGTCCCCGCCGGGGCGCACGGCCCGGTTCGCGGCCTCATGGAAACCACGCCGGGGGACATCGTCACCGCCATCGGTTACCGCGAGGAGCCCGGAGGGGTCAGCCTCTACGGCTACGACGACCCGCCCGAGGGGCAGCATCCCGAGAGCGACGTCGCCGCCATCCTCGCCGGGTACGTCTCTCTCTCCCGCCTCGACAGCGGCTGCGCGAACCCCTGCTGGAAAGTCGCGGAAAAGGAAGCCATGCCCCGGCAAAACGATGGATAGACCGCGCCTCCTCGTGTCGAACGACGACGGCGTCCACGCCGAGGGACTCCCGGCCCTGGTGCGGGAGCTCGCACCGCTGGGCGAAGTGCTGGTCTGCGCCCCGATGTTCGAGCGCTCCGGCGCCGGCCACTCCATCACCATTGACCGGCCCATCCAGGCCGCCCGGGCCTCCATCGCTCCCGGCATCCAGGTCTGGGTCACCGACGGCTCGCCCGCCGACTGCGTCAAGTTCGCCGTCTCGAACCTCTACGACGCGGGGAGGCCGGACCTCGTCCTCACGGGCGTCAACTTCGGCCTCAACCTCTCCACCCACATCTTCTACTCGGGCACGGTGGGCGCGGCGCTGGAGGGCGCCATGCTGGGCATCCCGTCCATCGCCGTCAGCCTGGGGCATTTCGGCAAGCCGCCCGGGATTCCCGACGCCGACGGGGCGCTGGGGTACGCCGCCCGCCTCGCCGCCCGCCTGACGAGGACCGTCCTCGAGCGGGGGATGCCGCCCTGCACCTGCCTCAACGTGAACGTCCCCGACGTCCCGCCCGCCGAGCTGCGGGGGATACGCCTCACGCGCCATGGCCGCTTCATCTTCCGCACCCGCTACGCCCCCGACGAAAAGACCGGCGGCTGGCTCCTGCGCGGGCCGATGGCCGACACCGACGACGACGATCCGGAACTGGACCACCGAGCCGTCCGGGACGGGTTCGTCTCCATCACCCCGCTCGATCTCGACCTGAACGACGGGGGCCTCTTCGACCGGATGCGGGACTGGGGGCTGGACGGGCTCCGGGAAGGTTGACACCCGCCCGTCCGATGAGCTACATTACCCCCACGGGCCGTTAGCTCAATTTGGCAGAGCAACTGACTCTTAATCAGTGGGTTGGAGGTTCGATTCCTCCACGGCCCACCACAAAGGCCGGCGGGATGCCCGCGGTGAAGTCGCCTTTGATCGGTGGGATGAACCGCATCGGGAGACGGCGACGTCTCCCTTTTCCATGAAGCCCTTCGACATCGGAAAAGTCCTCGCCCGGGTGGCCCGTGAGGTTTCCGGCCAAAAACCGCTCACCGTGGACCGGGAGGGCCGCTGGCAGGGCCCGCCGCCCCTGGACCCCGACGCCTACCACCCCGCCCCCGCCAACGTCAAAAAAAACGCCCCCTTCCGCGTCCTCGTCGGGTGCCTGATCAGCCTGCGCACCAAGGACGAGGTCACCGGCCCCGCCACCGAGCGCCTGTTCAAATTGGCCGACACGCCGGAGGCCATGGCCGGGCTCGACCCCGGCCTCATCGCCCGGACCATCTACCCCGCCGGTTTTTACAACCGGAAGGGTGAGACCATCCGCGACGTGAGCCGGCGGATTTTGGAGGACCACGGCGGCCGCGTGCCCGACACCGTCGAGGAACTGGTGAAGCTCAAGGGCGTGGGGCGCAAGACCGCCAACCTCGTCGTTACCGTGGGCCACGGCAAGCCGGGCATCTGCGTGGACACCCACGTCCACCGCGTGGTGAACCGCTGGGGCTACGTGCGGACCAGGACCCCGGACCGGACGGAGCTGGCGCTGCGGGAGAAGCTCCCCCGGCGGTACTGGATCCCGCTGAACTCGATGCTGGTCGTCTTCGGTCGCAACCGCTGCAAACCCGTCTCCCCCCACTGCTCCGACTGCCCGGTGGCGGGGTGCTGCCCCCGGGTGGGGGTCGTCCGCTCGCGCTGATTATGGAAAAGGAACCGAAAAGCCACGGCCGGCTGATATTCGGCGCAATTCTGATCGTCGCCGCGGCGGCGGTTATCCTGGCCGACGTCTCCTGCCCGCAACCCCAGCCGGAGCCCGGCGGGAGCGGCGAGTACTACGTCGAGCGCGTGGTAGACGGCGACACCTTCGTCTGCGCCGGTATTGGCAAGGTCCGCCTCCTGGGGATAGACACCCCGGAGCGGGGCGAGGCGGGATTCGAGGAGGCCCGGGACCGCCTGATCCGCCTCACGGACGGGTGTTGGGTAATCCTCTACTTCGACAAGGTCGTCTACGACAAGTACGGCCGCGTGCTGGGTTACCCCGTGGTGGACGGCGTCGAGGTCTGCCCGCTCCTGGTTTACGAGGGGCTGGCGGTGCCTTACATCATCCCGCCCAACGAGCGCTTCCGGGACCGGATCGAGGCCGCCGCCCGGGGGGAGGAACCGGCGGGATTCGTGCTCGATTGACCGTAGGGGCGACCCGTAGGACGAGTCCTCTGTGGTCGCCCGCGGGCGGGGACAGAGCCCCGCCCCTACGGTTGTCGGCACGACCCCTTTGTGATATACTCCTCTCATCAATCCGACGGCCGGCGTTCATTTTCTTCCGGGAAAGGACCGCGCCATGCGCATGAGCGATGAGGTCTTCAAGAAGTTCGGCAAGACCTTCAAGAAGGGCGAGGTTATCTGCAAAGAGGGCGACATCGGGAATGAGATGTACATCATCCACTCCGGCAAGGTCGCCATCACCAAGATGAGCCGCGACGTGGAGACCACCCTGGCGGTGCTCACCGACGGCGAGTTCTTCGGCGAGATGGCCATCATAGACAACCAGCCCCGCTCCGCCACGGCCAAGGCCATGGAGGACGCCAGCGTAATCGTCCTCTCCGCGGACATCTTCGAGTCCCAGATTTCCACCAACCCCAAGCTCATCATGCGCATCCTGCGCAAAATGTCCAACCGGCTGCGCGAGGCCGACCGCAAAATAAAGACCCTCCTCTACCGCGACAACTCCTCCCGCGTCACCGGGACGCTGATGCTCCTGACCCAGAAGCACGGCGAGCCCAAGGTCGGCGGGGGGATCAAGCTCGACAAGGAGTTTTCCATCAAGGAGCTGGTAGGCATGGTCGGGCTGCCCAAGCCCAAGGTGGAGGAGATTCTGGACACCCTGGTGCGCGCCCGGGTGCTGGAGATGAAGGGCGAGGAAATGACCGTCTACTCCATGGAGCACCTCGAGCGGTTCATGAACTACCTGGAGATGAAGGAGCAGTTCGGCGACGCATAGGGGCTGTATATGATTGAAATAGACGGGACCTGGAAGGGTCCCGTTTTTAATACCGACCGACACGATTCCCCCGCCCTTTTAGGGGAAGCCTGCTAGGCGCGGGCCGGGGCGTGAACCACATAAAACAAGGCGGGGCAATGAAGCCCCGCCCTTCGGATCCTACGACAAGGGGCTTAACCGAGCGTAGCCGTAGGGGCGGGGCTCTGTCCCCGCCCGCGGGCGACCGCAGAGGGTCGCCCCTACGGCAAAGGTCGCCGGTTAGAAGCTCGCCTTGATGGCGCCCCAGGAGGTCTCCGTCACCTCATCGCCGGTATCGTACGTCTGCCAGTCGTAGAGATCCCTAAAGTTTTCATCGAAAAGGGTATAGCCCCCGTTGCCGTAGAACCGACACGAGGCGGATTCGCCGGCCCCCACCGGGTGAAACCAGGTGTCGAAATCTACACCGACCGTTCTGGCTCTGCCAACCGTAACAAAGGGCGAGAAGGTCTCGGCCTCGTACCGCCAGGGGCGGGCGGCGGAGTCGCACTGCC
>JAPLSK010000067.1 GCA_026398675.1 bacterium
CAGTCCAGACGCTACATCTTCGCCAGGGCCTGCTCCATGTCCGCGAGCAGGTCGTCGGCGTCCTCGATCCCCGCGGCGACGCGGACTAGTCCCGGCGTGATGCCGTACCGGGCCTGCTCCTCGGGGCTCATGGTGGAGTGCGTCATGCTCGCCGGGTGCTCGATGAGGGTGGCGCAGTCGCCCAGGGAGACGGCGACCGTCATCAGCCGCACCGAGTTTATGAGCCTGGCGCCCGTCTCCACGCCGCCGGCCACGTCGAAGCTCAATATCCCGCCGGGGCCCAGCATCTGCTTTTTGCCGATTGCGTACTGCGGGTGCGATTCCAGGCCGGGGTAGCGCACCCGCACCACCTTGGGGTGGCCGTCGAGGAAGCGGGCCAGGGCGACCGCGTTGGCCTGGGACCGCTCGACGCGCAGGTGCAGCGTTTTCAGCCCGCGCAGAAGGAGCCAGCACTGGAAGGGGGCGATGATCCCGCCCATGTCCGTGCGCCAGTCGCGCGACTCTTCCATCAGCTCCCGGGACCCGCAGTACGCCCCGGCCACCGCGTCCCCGTGGCCCCCGACGTACTTGGTGCAACTGTGGAGCGCGACGTCGGCGCCGTGTTCCAGCGGCTGCTGGAGGTACGGGGTGGGGAAGGTGTTGTCCACCACGAGGAGGGCGCCGTGGGCGTGGGCCACCTCCGCTGCGGCGGCGATGTCGGTGACGGCCAGGGTCGGGTTGGCCGGCGTCTCGACGAAGACCAGCCGCGTGTCCGGGCGCATCGCCCGCTCGATGTTCACCGCGTCGGTGGTGTCCACGAAGCTGACCTCGATGCCCAGCTTGGGCGCGAGGTGCTCGAAGAGGGCGAAGGTGCCGCCGTACACCGCGTTCCCCGAAACGACGTGGCCCCCGTGGGCCGTGTGGCAGAGGATGTTGTGAACCGCGGCCATGCCCGAGGCGAAGGCCAGCCCCTCGTCCGCCCCCTCAAGGTAGGCCAACTTCTTCTCGAAGACCTTGACGGTGGGGTTGTCCAGCCGGCTGTAGATGTAGCCGTCATCCTCACCGGCGAAACAGGCGGCGCCGTGCTCGGCCGATTTGAAGGCGAAGGTGGAGACCTGGTAGATGGGGGTGCTCACGGCGCCGGTGACGGGGTCGTGCTCGTCCCCGCCGTGGACGAATCGGGTGCCCCTTCCGGGGCGCATGGGGGGTTCGGGGCCCATTCGTTGCCTCCCGTCGCTCGCGGGTCCTTGTGTGATGCCGTAGCCTGAAACCGGAACGCGGTGATTATAGGTTCTGCCCCCCGCGTTGTAAACGTCGGGCTTACCCTTTCGGCGGTTAACTGGTATAATCCCCCCGAACTCCTCTCCTGGTGACCGATGCCCGAGGAAACGCACCCCGGCGGCTTGGACGAGCAGTTGCGGAGCTGGTTCGCCTACCAGGACCGGCGTCGCGAGCTGCGCGCCGCGGCGCGGCGTTTCCGGGCGGCCTACCTCGCCGGGCGGACCCGGGAGGAGGGGACCATCTCCCCCCACCTCGTGTACCTTCTCGGCTTCTTGAAGCGAAGCCGGGCACTGGCCCGTCTGTCCTACGTCGGCGGTGACGGTCAGGTGCGCCGGCAGCGGCTGGTGGAGCTTTACGAGCTGGATTCGCCCCATTTCTGGGTTTACGATTTAGGAGGACCCGGGACCGACGCCGGGCGTTCCCGCAGCGGCCGTCTGGTGCGCGTGGACGGGTGGCGGACCATCCTTCTCCGGCCGTTGGTCTTCCAGACCTTCCGCCCCCGCAAGGAGGTCATCGAGCGGATCGCCCGACTCCGTGGCCGGGAGGCGAAGCGGAGGGTCCGGCGCCTGATGCACAGCCTGGACCGCCGTCGGCGGGGGATTTTCTGACCCGGCGTTTTCTTTGGGGCACCGTCCGCACGCGGGCGGTTTTTTTTGACTCTTACGGGGACCATTTTAGATAAGGGGCGCATCCACAATAACTTGTTGACTACACGGACCGGATGTTGTTACACTCCAACAGAGTTGTATCTCGCCGTAGCCGACGGGGCTGACGGACGGGCATCTCGTTTTCGGAATCTCGATCCCTTTGCCGGGTTAATCGCTTCTTTTTCGTGTCACCGACCGGGAAATCTAAAAGAGCCGTGAAAAACCTAAAACGCGTTAAGGTAAAGTTCCGGAACATCACCACGGTTCTCGATCCATCCCCCGGGTCTCGCGACACAAATCGGTAACCCCGCCCCGGTGGCCCGCCCAGCCAGCCCCGTCTCAATTTTTCTCCAACGAGCGCCTCGGGCGCTTGAGACGGGGTGATCCCCAGTGGGCATCTTTTCCCCCCCCTATCTTTATATATCCCTGGTCGTGATTCTGGTCCTCGGCGCGGGGCTGGGCTATTGGCTGCGCCGCATTTTCGCCAAACGTCGGCTGGCCTCCGCCGAGGAGACCGCCGAGAAGCTCCTGGTGGACGCCCGCAACGAGGCCAAGTCCATCGTCCGGGAGGCCAAGCTCGAGGCCCGGGACGAGGCCTCGGCCATCAAGCTCCAGTTCGATAAGCAGGCCGACGAGCGGCGGGGTGAGCTCCAGCGCATCGAGAAGTGGCTCTCCTCCAAGGAGGGCCAGCTCGAGAAACGCGAGTCCGAGCTCGACGAACGCCTGGAAGAGGTGAAGGCCAAGGGGAAGAAGCTCGAGGAGCTCGAGGCCACCCTGACCACCCGGGAGGGGCATCTGGTCAAGCTCATTGACGAGCAGATGCGCCTTCTGGAGCACCTGAGCGGGATAACGGCCGAGGAGGCCAAGGCGCTCCTTTTGGAGGACCTGCGCGCCGAGGTGGAGCACGAGTCGGTGAGGCTCTTGAAGGAGATGCGCGAGGAGGCCCAGGCCCGGGCCGAGGACGAGGCCCGTAAAATCATCACCAACGCCGTCCAGCGCATCGCCAGTGATCAGGTGTCCGAAATCACGGTCAGCGTGGTCCAGCTCCCCTCCGACGAGATGAAGGGGAGGGTCATCGGGCGCGAGGGTCGCAATATCCGGGCCTTCGAGATGGCCACCGGCGTGGACGTGGTCGTGGACGACACCCCCGAGGCGGTGATCCTCTCCGGCTTCGATCCGGTGAAGCGCGAGATAGCCCGGCAGACGATGGAGAAACTGATCCAGGACGGCCGCATCCACCCGGGGCGCATCGAGGACATCGTCGCCAAAGTATCGGCGAAGATGAAGACCACCCTCCGGGAGGCGGGCGAGCAGGCGGCCCTGGACACCCACGTGCAGGGGCTGCACCCCGAGGTGGTGAACCTCCTCGGCCGGCTCCGCTACCGGACGAGCTTCGGCCAGAACGTCCTGCAGCATTCCCTGGAGGTCTCGTATCTCGCCGGGATGATGGCGGCGGAGCTGGGTCTCGATGAGAAGCTGGCCCGGCGCGCGGGTTTGTTGCACGACCTCGGCAAGGCCGTGGACCACGAGATTGAGGGGACGCACGCCCAGATCGGGGCCGACCTGACCCGCCGCTACAACGAAAAGCCGCCCATCATCAACGCCGTCGAGGCGCATCACGACGCCGTCGAGCCCGCCACTCCCGAGGCGGTGCTGGTGATGGCCGCCGACGCCCTCTCGGCCGCCCGGCCCGGCGCCCGCCGCGAGACCCTCGACCTCTACATCAAGCGGCTCGCCAAGCTCGAGGAAATCGCCGACTCCTTCCCCGGCGTCGAGCGCTCCTACGCCATCCAGGCCGGGAGGGAGATAAGAATCATCGTGAACCCCGAGGCCTCGGACGACCGCCAGGCCGAAGAAATTTCCCACCTGGTGGCCCGCCGCGTCGAGAAGGAAATGGAGTACCCCGGCAAGATCAAGGTGACGGTCATCCGGGAGCGCCGGGCGACCGACTACGCCTCGTAAGGCGAACCATTCAGGACCCAGAGGGTGAAGCCCGGGAACTCGCTTCGGCTGATTCTGGCCAACCTCCGCCGTCATCGGCGGCGCAGCGTCCTTTCCTCCATGGGGATAGCCCTGGGGATTGCCGCCCTGGTGTTTTTGGTCGGCCTGGGCCAGGGGGTGCGCCGGGAGGTCATCGAGGGCATCCTGGCCAAGCTCCCCTTGAACGAGGTCATCGTGACCCAGGGCCCGGGGCTTCTGGGCGAGCCGGCGCCGCTGGACGACGCGGCGGTCGAGCTCCTGGGGAGCCGCCCCGGCGTTACCGCAGTCTACCCCGCCCTCACCGCCGTCTTCCCCTGCTCCCTCAAAGGGGTGACCATCGGCCCCTTCTCCCTGCCCACCTTCCGCACCGACATGGGGGTGGACGGCTGGGACCCGCGGATGATCGAGGCCACGAAGGCGGACTACCGCACTGTCGCTCTCTCGCCCGGTGAAATACCCGTCATCCTCTCCCCCCAACTCCTGGATTTCTACAACGAGGGTTTCGCCCCGGCCAACGGCCTCCGGCGCCTGTCCGCCGACCAGGCCCTCGGCACGCGCCTGGGCATTTTCCTGGGGCGGTCCAGCTTCGAGCGCGAGGCCTACATCGAGCGCACCGGCGTGGTGGTCGGCTTCTCGCCCAAGGCGGTGGTGCTGGGGGTGACGATTCCCCTGGATGAGGTCGAGAAAGCCGCCCGGCTGACCGGACGGACCGGGTCGGAGGGCTACACCCGGGCCTACGTGGTCTGCGCCGACACCCGGGTCGCCGCCGAGCTGGGGGCCTTCGCCCAGGACTCGGGCTTCGAGGTCGAGACCAGCCGCGAGGCCGTCGAGAAGGCCGGCCTGACCATTGACACCGTCACCGCGGTCCTGTCCATCGTCGCCGTGATAATCCTCTTGATCGCCGCCTTCAGCATCTTCAACAACTTCAGCCTCCTGGTCAGCGAGCGGAGTGTCGAGATAGGCGTCCTACGCTGCGTGGGCTGCACTAAGGGGGACATCCGCGGCCTCTTCGCCGGCGAGGCGGGTATAATCGGTCTGGTGAACGGTGTCGTCGGCGTCTTGTTGGGCTGGGGGTCCACCGTGATGGCCAATGCGCTCCTGGTGGAGTACCTGCCCGATTTCACCTTCAAGCCGAAGAATTTCTTTTACCTCCCCTGGTGGCTCTTCGCGAGCGGCGTTCTCCTGGCGCTTCTGGTGGCGGTCGTATCCGCCTGGCTACCGGCGCGCAGGGCCAGCCGCATACCTCCCGCCGAGGCGCTCCGCAAGCTGGAGGCCTAGGCGCCGCCGCGAGGCAAAGGGTTTAACCGAGCGAAGCGAGCTACGCCCCCGGCGAACCGAGCTATGCCTCTGGCAAACCGAACGAAGTGAGCTACGCCTCTGGCAAAACCCCTTGTCTCCGCTCTACCGGGCACGTCATGAACCGAGCGAAGCGAGCTATGCCGTCGGCAAACCGAGCGAAGCGAGCTACGCCTCTGGCGAAACCCACCCTCCGCCACATCCTGCCGTTACTCCTCATCCCCCTCGCCGCCTCGGCCTACTCCACCTTCGGCCAGAACAAGGTGGCCTACCGCGACCTGGACTGGCAGGTCCTGGCATGCGAGCACTTCGACGTCCACTTCTATCCCGAGGAACAGGAGCTGGCCGGCATCGCCGCCGAGCTGGCCGAGGGGTACTACGACGAGCTGGCGCTCATCTTCGGCTGCACCGTGCCGTGGCGCGTCCCCGTCTTCGTCTACGCCGACCGGACCAGCTTCCGGCAGACGCAAATCTACGCCGGGTTCCTGCCCGAGTCCGTGGGCGGTTTCACCGAGTACATGAAGGGGCGGGTGGCCCTGCCGAACGGGGGCGACCTGGCCGACTTTGCCCACACCCTACACCACGAGCTGGTCCACGTCTTCGTTTACGCCCTCCTGCGCTCCTCGGTGGCGGGGCGCGGCGTCGCCAGCTACGCCCGACCCTCACTCTGGTTCGAGGAGGGGCTGGCCGAGTATCTCAGCCAGGGCGCGAACACCGAGATGGACATCTACGTGCGGGACCTGGTGCTAGAGGAGAAGGTCGTCCCGCTCACCGAGCTGGAATACTACGGCCCGGTGTTTCTCTTGTACAAGGAGGGCCAGTCCGCCGTGGCGTACATCGCCGAAACCTACGGCGAGGACGCCCTCTTCGATCTCGTCCGCAGGTCGTACTCGAGCGAGTACTTCAGCGTGGTCCTCCGGGACGCGCTGGGGATTGAGCTCGATCAGTTGGACCGGGACTGGCGGAACTGGCTGAAGCGGCGCTACTACCCCGAGGTCGCCGACCGGGTGTTCATGGACGAGGCGGGGGAGCGCCGCACCGGCGAGGAGGAGATGGCGCTGGCCCCGGCCTATGCCGAGAAGGACGGCGTGCCGGGTTTCGTCTACCTCTCCGACTACCTGGGCTACCAGGGTCTCTTCTGGGCGCCGCTCGAGGGGGAAATAGACCACACGAGCCTCCTCATCGCCGAACGGGACCCCGCAATTGAAAGCCTGCTCATGTTCGCAACCTCCATGGACGCCGACCCCGCCGGGCGGGTGGCCTTCGTCGCCGACCGCCAGGGGCGGGACGAGCTCTGCGTCTATGACCTGAGCTCCGGCGGCGTGACGGATCGGTACACCGTGGGGGACACCGTGGCCCTCTCGGATCCCTCCTGGGACGGGGGGAGGATCGTCCTGGCCGGGTTGGACGCGAGCGGCGCCTCGGACCTCTACGTCGTGAACGCGGCCAACGGTTCGGTGGAGCGGCTGACCCGGGATTTCGCCTACGAGTCGAACCCCGTCTTCACTCCCGGCGGGGAGGCGGTGGTCTTCGCCTCGAACTCCGGGGGCGGTTTTCTCTCCGGCTACCGGAACCTCTTCCGCCTGGAGCTGGACACCGGGACGGTGGCCCGCCTGACCGAGGGGCCCTGTAAGGATTCCGACCCCTTCTTCGATCCCGGGGGCCGGCTGTGCTTCACCTCGGACCGCGGGGGCGCCGCCGACCTATACCGCCTGGAGGAAGACGACTCCGTCACGCGCCTGACCCGGCTCTTCACCGGGGCCTGGAACGCCTCCTTCACCCCGGACGGCCGCGTCCTGTGCGAGGGGCTCCAGGGGTACCAGTTCGGCGTATACCTCCTCGATGGGCTCGAGGAGCAACCCGCCGAGGAAGCCCCGGCGGTCGCCGCGGAGGAGGAGCTCCCCAGCCTGGCCACCCGGGAGGAAATTGGCGAGGTCCACCCCTACAGGACCGAGTTCACCCTGGACGTCGTCCGCTCCGAGATCGCCTACGACCCCGAGTTCGGCACCGGCTTCGGCACGGCCCTCGGGCTGACCGACCTCACCGGCGACCAGCAGATTATTTTTCAGATCTACTCGGTGGGCCAGGGCTTAGACAATTTCTTCGACTACCTCAACGTCGCCGCGACCTACGTCAACCGGAGCCGCCGTCTGGTGTGGGGCGTCGGGGCTTTCCACTATGTGGACGAGTACACCGACTACACCACGCTCATCCCTTACTACGAGAGGCGGTACGGGGTCGTCGGACTTTGCAACTACCCCTTCAGCCGCTACATCCGCCTGGAGGCGAGCGTCGTCGCCCGGGGGAGCGAGCTCCACGACTACATAGACGCGACCTGGACCAACCGCCCCCTGGCCTCGGCGTACCTGGGGTTCGTTTTCGACAACACCCTGTGGGACTTGATCGGGCCGGTGGACGGCGCCCGGGTGAGCCTGTCGGCGGGCCAGACCTTCGATCTCTCCACCGGGAGCGCGGCCTACGACTCCTTCTGGGGCGACCTGCGGTACTACCTGCGCACGAGCCGGCGCTCGACCCTGGCCACCCGGGTCGTCGGTCAATTCTCCGACGGTCCCGACGCCCGCCGCACCTACTTCGGCGGTTCGCTATCCATGCGCGGCTATCCCTTCGGCTACTTCAACGGCACCCGCCTCGTCATGGGCAACCTCGAGTGGCGTTTCCCGGTGCTGGACTACCTGGCCCTGGGGTTGCCGGCGGGCACCATCGCCTTCACCCACGTCGAGGGCGCGCTCTTCTTCGACGCGGGGACCGCCTGGGATTCGGGCGAACAGTTCCCCGGTCTCGAGGGGGACTTCGGGGTGGGGCTGCGTCTGGGGCTGGGGCCCTTCGTGGCCCTGCGTTTCGATTTCGCCTGGCTCACCGATTTCGCGGAAATTCAGCGGGAGGCGGAATTCCAGTTCTACATCGGCTGGAACTACTAACCCTGCGGCGGGGAAAGGATTCCCCACCCTACATCATCGCAGCGTGGGTGTGAGGGCTGCCGCCTGTCCCCTCTCCCTTCCAGGGAGAGTCTCGCCTACGGGTTAGGGTGAGGGTCGGGGCATGAAAGCGGCGGGGAAAGGATTCCCCGCCCTACGTCATCGCATAAGGTACAAGCCGGGGTAAAGTGTGCCGTGGTCCCCCTCTCCCTTCCAGGGAGAGGGCTAGGGTGAGGGTCGGGGCATGAAAGCGGCGGGGATTAAAATCCCCGCCCTACATCATCGCAGCGTGGGTGTGAGGGCTGCCGCCTGTCCCCTCTCCCTTCCAGGGAGAGGCTTGCCTACGGGGTAGGGTGAGGGTCGGGGCATGAAAGCGGCGGGGAA
The DNA here is from genome assembly GCA_026398675.1 of bacterium. Taxonomy (NCBI): domain Bacteria; species bacterium. The sequence goes on from JAPLSK010000067.1 coordinate 8,504, forward strand.
AGGATTCCCCGCCCTACATCATCGCAGCATTGGTGTGAGGGCTGCCGCCTGTCCCCTCTCCCTTCCAGGGAGAGGCTTGCCTACGGGCTAGGGTGAGGGTGAAGGTGAAAACGCGAAAGGGTATGATTCTTAACCATTACGGCCATCACCATTAGATGTAGGGGCGACCGTTCATGGTCGCTCTCGCAAACGGGTTGACAAACGCCGCCCGTCTGGGTTAACCTTTGCGCCCGCGGGAAAAAACTCCTGGGAGCACGGATGAAACGAACTTACCAGCCCAGCCGGATCAAGCGGAAGCGGGACCACGGTTTCCGCAAGCGGATGAGCACGAAGGGCGGCCGTCTGGTCATCGCCCGCCGCCGCGCCCGGGGCCGCAAACGGCTCACCCACTAATCCGGCGCTCCCGGTCAGCCGTCAGGCGAGAGAGGTTCCCGCGAGGGGCCTTTTTCACATCCGCCCCGGATGGGTTACAATAGACCGATGCGCCACCCGTACCCACGCTCGGCGAGACTGACCTCCGCCCGGGACTTCCGCCGGCTGTTCCAATCGGGGAGGCGCCTGCAATCGGGCCCGCTCCGGCTCGTTTGGCTGACCAAGGGAGTCGAAGGGCTGCGATACACGACGGTCGCGGGGCGCAAGGTCGGGAAGGCGGTAGTGCGGAACCGCGTCCGCCGCCGCCTGCGCGAGCTGTTCCGCGTAAACCGGCACCTCTTCGTTGCCCCCGCTTATCTGGCGCTGGTGGTCGGACCGGGGGCGGGGGAGTTGCCCGGAAGCGAGCTGCGCCGCATGGCGCTGGAGCTGTGGGACCAGGCCGGTCTCCTGGAGGGTGAAGATGGACCCTGAATTCACCGAGTTGAGGCGGAGGGTGCGCGAGTTGTCGGGCCTGAACCTCCGGCGGACCGACCTCCTCGCCGAAGCCTTCACCCATCCGTCCTGGAGCAACGAGAATCCGGAGTACTCACGCGATTACCAGCGCCTGGAGTTCGTCGGCGACGCGGTGATAGACCTGGTGGTGGCCCGGGAGCTATACGAGAGCCGCCCCGGTGGCGACGAGGGGGACCTCACCCAGGAGCGGTCCGCCCACGTCAAGGGCGATAACCTCGCCCGGATGGGGCGGGAGCTGGGGCTCGGGGAGTTCGTGCGGCTGGGTAAGGGGGAGGAGCAGTCGGGGGGCGCCGATCGGAACGGCCTGCTCGAGGACCTCTTCGAGGCGCTGATCGGCGCGATTTTTCTGGAGTACGACTACACCGCCGTGGCCGGATTCATCCTCGGGGTTCTCCTGGGGGTGACCGTGGACGGGCTGGAAACCTCGGACAACCCCAAGGGGAGGTTGCAGGCGCTCTGCCATCGGCGGAGCCTGGAGATGCCCGCCTACGAAGTGGAGGTCAGCGGACCCGACCACGAGCGGTACTACAGGGCGCGCGTGCTCGTGAACGGCGCGGTGAAGGGCGAGGGGGAGGCTGGAACGAAACGCCTGGCGGAGGCGAAGGCCGCGGCTCGGGCGCTGGAGCTCTTGGGGGAGGATTAGGCGCCGGGGCGTCCTTCCAACGTGCACCTGAATGTGGGGCGGGGATTTTTGTTCCCGCCGTTTATTTTATAAGGTAGCCCTCACCCTTAATCCCTCTCCCACAGGGAGAGGGAAACCGCCGCACCCCTCACCCCCATCCCCGTCGGCGCGCCGCTCCC
>JAPLSK010000068.1 GCA_026398675.1 bacterium
CTGATGGCGGACCTGTGGCGGGCCGGGGAGAGAGCCCTTTGGCGGAACACCCCACCGAGGAGCGGCCTTGAATCGCGTGTTTGAACAGGATTCCGATGCCCTGCGCCGCAGCGCCCAGGCCGTGGAGCGGGCGGCGGAAAAACTCGAAAAAACGGCCGAGAAGCTCGGCTCCAACGACCGAGAGGGGCGTTCCGGGGGCGACAAGGACCTGGATCGGCACCTGACCGCCTTCGAGGAGGGCCTGGCGAAGACCGTCGTCGGCGCCACCGCCGACCTCTTCAGCGACCTGAAGCTCGGGTTCAACGACCTCTTCTCGGGGCTCCTCGGCCTCTTGTCCAGCCTGGTGACCTCGAAGCTGGGGTTCTTCGGCGACCTGTTGCAGCTCATCCTGCCCTTCGCCGGGGGCGGCTTCGTAAGCTCGCCCACCCTGGCCCTCTTGGGTGAGGGGGGGCCGGAGTACGTCCTCCCCGAGGCGAGCCTCCACCGCGCCCTCGAAGGCGGACTGGCGGGGATGGCGGGCTTTTTGGCCGACGTCCGCGGCGCGGCGCCTTCCGCGACCGAGGGGGATGGGCCGATCATGCGCACGACCACCGTCCAGCACTTCCACTACGCCCCGGTCATCGGCTCCTTGGATAAGCTGGACGACTACGGCCGCATGGCCGGAGCGGGCCACGCGGCGCGAGGGCTGTAATGGAAAGAATAAACGCACCAGCGCAGACGGTTGAAATCCGCCTCGATTCCGGTGCCTGGGTGGACATCACCCTCGCCATCGAGGGCTTCTGCGTCCCCTCCTGGCGCGTGGAGGACAAGACCGGGGAGATCATCTGCGACCAGGTCCGCGCCCGAGTGATCGTCCCGTTCCTCGAAGAGTTAGGGGTCCCCGTCCGCCTGGTGCTCGAAGCCCTGAAGATTGACTTCCGGCTCTTCTTCCACGAGGCAACGAGCGGCACAATGCCCACCGGCTCGACGCCGGTTTTCCTGGGGCGCGTGGTGGAACTTGCGCGCTTGACCAAGCTCCGGGCCGGGGACACCCTGGACTTGACCGTCCAGGACCTGCTAAAGGCGGGGAACGAGCGGCAGCCGTCGGCGGCGATTCTCACCGACACCGAGCCCGCGCGCTACGACGCGGTAATCGGGGAGCTGGCCGCCGAGATGGACTTGACCGTGGGCGAGCTTCACGGGGCGGGGTTCTCGACGGAGATTCCCTACGTCACCCACCACCCCCGGCCGAGTGGGGCCGACGCCACGGCGCAGATTCGGGGGCTGGCCTGGTGGCCGGTCCACGGGTTGCTCCTGTACGGGGTCAACGAGAGCATCTGGGGTTATTCTCCCTCGACGGGGACGAGCTACAATCTGGCGGTCCCGGCCATCGTGCCGATTACCTCCGTGCGCCAGATCGAGACACTCTGGGTGGACGGGACCGACGTTTACGGCGTGAGTCTTCCCCTCCCCGACGCGACTACGGCAATTCCCGGCTACATCGTCAAGGCGGACCTCTCGGGGTTCAGCCCGGACTTCGCCGCCCCGCCGCAGATTTACTCCATCTACGCCGAGCCGTTCAAGCTCTGGAACGCCGGGATGGCGCGGATAAAATCAACCGTAGCCGAGTGGCGGGTGCCGGACCCGGGGGCCGTGGGCGACCTTTTCATTTACAAGGGGAACGCCATCGGCCTGGGCGCCCCCGAGGACAGCGAATACACCGAAGGGCCGACCGTCTTCAGCGCGGAGTTCGAGTCCGAATTGGGTACGTTCATCTACTCCGCCTGCGCGCGGGATTTCGCCCGAGTGATAGGAACGCCGGAAGTCCACTACGAGCGCGCCTCGGAAAACCCGCTCATGTACGGCCGCAACCTCTTCCTCCCCGAGGAAACCGCCGTCGGGGTGGAGTTCACCGAGAGCGACAAGAGGCCCGCCGACGTGATCGCCTACCGGATGCCGGGACCTTTGGCCTACTTCATCCCGCGTTCCGGCGAGGATGAATACGGCAGCATGGTCTACGACGTGGGCAATTTCACGCCCTTCGCCGAGAAGGTCGGCACCCTTCCCTGTACTCTTCCTGCAGGATACTACGCCTTCATCAACTACGGGAACCGGGTGGCCCACCACAACGACCCCGAGATCCCCCACGAGTATGTGTCCGCCTTCGAGATTTCCTTCACCCGGTCCCAGCGTAGACCATCGGTGGCCGTCACCTCGGCGGGCGATGAAATCCTCACCGCCGAGGACGACGTGGACATCTCCACCCTGGACGAGCCGCTGGGGCCGCTGGCTTCGAGTGATGCCGACGAGTTCGAGTGGCTGTACTACAGGGATTTGACCGCGGGAACAAAGAACGGGATCGGGGTATTTCCATCCGGGACCCATTCAATAAGGATAACAAGAACTAGTGATACCGAGGCTCTAGCCGTTTTTGCCAATGAAGCGGGGATACTCGGAGCCTACAATCGTACAGCTTTTTTGACCGAACTTTTGCTCTTTCGATTATACAAACTCGGTTCCTCCTGGCAATTCTATCCCCTGACCCGCCTCGGGGGCCAGACGGGCAACGACGACCAAAACGTCTACTACCACTACGCCCCGACGAGTCTGGCCTACCTGAACGGGAAGGCTTACGTCGGCTACACCCGGACTACCCAACGGTTTATTGACCTGGAGGGCGCGCCGGTCGTCCGGGCCTACGTGAACTGGGAGGGCGGCGTAGGCTCCTCCCAACAGAAACTTGGCGATTCGATCATCGAGGTGAACGCCTACCTCGTGGACGACATCAAGAAGGGGGACCGGATTCGGCTGTGGCCGCACGACCCTAATGCGCTTCCCTACGCCCCCCTGCCCCGGACCGTCCTCGATGTGGAGTGGGTGTCGGCCGACCGGATAACGAAAATCACCATCAGCCCGACGTTGGACTGCTCGGACGGCGCCTTCCACCCGCCGGATCGGGTGATAAAGCTCATCGCGGAAACGGGGTATCCCGATGGGATTCCCGGGTGGTCCCACACCAAGGGTGTCGAGGAATACGACGCCGAGTTCGGCGATCAATGGGGGCCGGATTCGGGGCCGCCGATCCTCCAGCGCGAGGCCGAGGCCCGCGAGGTGCGCACTTATTTCCGGGCTTACAACCTTTCGACGGACACCTGGGAAGCCCCGATTGACTTCGGCCGCGAGGACGTGACCGAGAACCTGACCGCCGAGGACGACCCGGAGAACCAACGGACGACGCTTTCCCTCTCGAACACCTATCCCGATACCTCCACCATCGAGGTGAAGCTGGGCGACTCACCCGTCGGCTTCACCGTGGACACCGACGGGCTCTACGAGACGGGGGACTGCGTTCTGGGGCTCCCGCGGCGGTACGTCGGGCTGGAGCTCTCCGTCACCTATTCTTACTGGGATGCTTCTCAGCGGTTCACCGAGGCGACGGTGGCGGGCTCCTCCGTTTACTACACCCGCGGCAAGGAGCTGCGGTCCTGGGCTTTGGTTGATTCGACTTACCGCGTGGTCGAACACGGCGAGGTCCATTACCAGGCGTCGGGAACCGCTTCGCCGCTGGTCATTCCGGCGGCGGTATCCCCGGTGACCGTTTACGGCGTGGCCGAGGGTGGGGGAAACCTCCCCTTCCAGCTTTCGATTAACCACTCGCTCAACGTCGGCGACCGCTCCGGGTGGTCCGGCAAGGGCCTGGCCTCCTGCCTGGCCGAGGTGGCCCTGGCGCTGGGGTGCATCTTCTGGGTGGACGGGAGCGGGGTCATCCACTTCGTCCCGCGGGGCTGGCACGGCGGCGAGGCCGATGTGCTCCCCGAGGACGTGCTGGATTACCAGGAGCCGGGGGCCTGGCAGCGGGCGGCGCCGGCGGTCACCGTGAGCTGGCCGGGCGGTGAGGAAACGGCGGGGGTCCTTTCCGCCACGCGGATCACCGACAACGAGTCTTTCAGCGCGCCGCTGGTGACCTCGGCGGGCTGGGCGAACCTTCTGGCGAACCTCCTCTACATGGCCAAGAGCAACCGCGGCGGCCGGGCCGAGGTGACGCTGGGAAGTCTGCGGCTGGACATCGAGATGGGCAACGGCCTGCACGTCCCGTTGACCGGGGCGGTCTCCCCCAACGATGGAATCGGCGTCGTGGTGGGGATCGAGCCGCAACTGAACTTCGGCCAGGCGGCGACGCGATTCACGCTGGAACTGGAGGATTGAAAAGAGGCCGCAGTTGCAGCCTTTTATCGAGGTGAATTTTGAGTCAGGCGAATAGGCGAGACGGAATTTTAAGTCAACTTGGATCTGACGATTACATTTTGGAACACGCCTACCTGGTTGAGCGGGGTGTTCGTTCAATGGCTATCGTTGGGTACGTTGAAGCCAAGG
>JAPLSK010000069.1 GCA_026398675.1 bacterium
GACCCTCACCCCGGCCCGTAGGCGAACCTCTCCCTGGAAGGGAGAGGGGGAATACGGCAACCCTCACTCCTAACCCCCCACCCAGAGGGGGGAGGGGTTTTTTAGCAGCCCTCACCCTTGCCCCATCGGCGCGCCGCTCCCACGGGGAGAGGGAGACCGTGGGTCGCCGTTTTCACGTTCCCTACCCCGACCCTCACCCCGGCCCTCTCCCTGGAAGGGAGAGGGGGAATACGGCAACCCTCACTCCTAACCCCCACCCAGAGGGGGGAGGGAGAATATGTTATTCCGCGCCCGACGCCATGCGACGCGGGATGACCTCCGCGGTGTTGTCCTGGTAGCTTTTCAGGCCGCCCGGCGCCAGCTCCTTCACGAAGATGCGCAGGCGCTTCCACTCCCGGTGCTCGAAGCGGCCCCACTCCTCTTGCACCTTGCTGTTGAACTCCAGCTCCTGGTGGGCGTCTACGTACTCCAGTCCCCGCGCCTTCGCGTCCCGGATCAGCCCCACGGCGAACATGGTGGTCAGGCCGAGGTTGCGGTACTTATCCCTCACCCCGGCGTAGAAGAGGTCGAGCTGCTGGGTGGTGTTGCGCGCCTTCAATATCTTGAAGATGCCGAAGGGCAGGACGTTCCCCTTCGCCTTCTGGATGCCCTCGGTGATGTCGGGCATGCCCACGATGAAGCCCACGACCTCGTCCGTCTTGGGGTCCACCGGCCGCCCCACCTCTTCCTTGGGAATCTTGTAGATGTACTTCATGAAGTGGGGGTCTATGATGGGCAGGTAGGAGTCTATGAGGGCCCGGCCCTCCTCGGGCGTCATGTGGGCGTACCCGTAGATGAACTCGAAGGTGTCGTTGATGATGACGACGAAGTTGTCCAGGTGGGCTTTGAGCTCCTTCTTCGTCTTGAACTCCACCAGGACGAAACCCTGGCGCTCGAGGCGCTCCATTATCTTCAGGTACACCGCCGGCGCCTCTTTGGGGATTTGTATCCAGAAGACGCGGTAGTCGTAGTCCTTGGCGAAGCCGCACCGCTCGACCAGCCCGGGGAGGTAGGGGAAGTTGTAGTAGGTGGCGATGGTGGCGCGGTGCTCGAAGCCCGCGACCAGCATCCCCTCGGGGTCCTGGTCGGAGAAGCCGTGGGGGCCGGTGATGGTCTCCATGCCCGCGGCCTTGGCCCAGTTCTCGACGGCGCCGAGGAGTCCCTGGGCCACCTCGAGGTCGTCGGGGGATTCCAGGAGGCAGAACCGGGCGTTCTTGGTTTTCCACCGATCGTTCATCTTGCGGGAGGCGATGCCCATTATCCGCCCCACCGGCACGCCATCCTTGTAAGCCAGGAAGCACTTGGCGTCGGCGGAGGCGAAGGCCGGATTCTTCTTCGGGTCGTAGTACTTCCGCTCCTCGTCGTAGAAGGGCGGCACCCACTGGGGAACCCCGGCGTATATCTTCCGGGGGAGGTAGATGAACTCTTTCAGCTCTTTCTTCGTCTCCACGGGCCTAATCTCGACAGCCATCTTCTCCGGCCTCCGGTCGGGGGCGCTCTTTATTTGCGCCGGTAACAAAAAGATAAGGCTTTCCGGGCATTATAAACCATGGGCCGGCGATACGGTAGACCGGGCTGACCGGTCGGGGTAAAATCGAACGACCGCAGTCCCAGGGAGTTTCATGGCCTTGCACCCCGTTTTCCCCTCCGCGGGGATCGAGTTCCTCCGCGACCTCGCCCGCAACAACGTCCGGAGCTGGTTCGAGGAGAACCGGCACTACTACGACCACGTCCTGGTCCCGGCCCTGCGGGGAATTCTCGGCTGGGTCTGGGGGCGGATCGGGTCGTTGTACCCCGGTTACGTCGCCGACCCGCGGGTTAACCGAAGTCTCTACCGGATCAACCGCGACGTGCGCTTCTCCAAGGACAAGTCGCCGTACAAGACGCACCTGGGCCTCTTGATCTACCGGGGCGACCGCTCGGACAGCCCCTGCCTCTATTTCCACTTCGCCACGGACGAGGTGTTCTGGACCAACGGGTGGTACGCGCCGTCCCCGGAGGCCGTCCGCGCTTACCGGAGCTGGGTGGCCGACCCGGCGGTGAACCGGCGGTTCGGCGACGAGGTGTCCCGCGTTTCGGAAAAGTACCCCCTCTCGACGCCCCAGCTCAAGCGGACGCCCCCGGAGGCCCTGGGGCTCGAGCTGCCCCACCCCGAGCTTTTCCTCTACAAGGGGCTGGTGACCTACGCCCCCCGGGAGCCCGGCGATTGGCTCGACCGGCAGGGCTGGCTGGAGGAGGCGGTGGAGATGTTCGGCTTCTGCCGGCCGTTCATGGGCTTTCTGGACGAGTGGCACGACCTGGCCCGGGACGGCGAGCGGTGAAGGCCGAGTTTTCCCTCTCCCTTTTAGGGAGGGGTATTCGCTCATAGGGTGGGCGGTGCTCTCCCCTCTCCCTTCCAGGGAGAGGCTCGCCTACGGGCAGGGTGAGGGTCGCCGCTTTCTCCCTCTCCCCGTGGGAGAGGGATTAAGGGTGAGGGCTACATTAGAAAAAATGTCCCTGCACCACACACCAGATAAATTGCCCCCCCAAGCTGGTCACCTATTCCCGCTCCATGCGGAAGAGCCTGACCGAAGCCGAGAGAAAGCTCTGGCGCCTCTTGCGGGACCGCCGACTGATAAAGGCCAAGTTCCGTCGGCAGCACGTAATCGGCAGTTACATCCTGGATTTTTTCTGCTCGGAGGCCGACCTGGCGGTGGAGATTGACGGCGGGCAGCATGGGTTGCCGGAGCAGGCGGAATATGACCGGCGGAGGGATGAATTTCTGAATGGGCTGGGTATAAAGGTGCTTAGGTTTTGGGCCAACGATGTACTGAAAAATACGCAGGGTGTGTTGGAGGAGATAGCGAAGTATTTGTAATAAGGTAGCCCTCACCCCTAACCCCTCTCCCACGGGGAGAGGGGGACCGCCTTCGGGGAGAGCGGGCTCGACTTACGCTTTGGCCACTAACACCATTACGCCCCGACGCCGGCGCGGGAATCCTTTTTGGCGCCGGCGGCTTGTCATACACCCCGGATGGGCCTATAATTATGGAAACTAATATTTCCCGTTCCACCCCAGACCAGGAGCCGCCGGTGAGGATCACGCCGCAGGACATCCACCACCAGGAGTTCACCCGCTCGGTGCGGGGCTACACCGTCGAGGAGGTGGACGCCTTCCTCGAACGGGTGGCCGACGAGCTGGAGCACGTGCACCAGGACAACACCAAGCTCCGGGACCAGCTGAAGGGGCTGGAGGCGTCCCTGGGCGAGTACCGCCGCCTCGAGAAGAGCATCGAGAAAACGCTGATGGCGGCCACCCAGGCCTCCGAGGACATGACCAAGAACGCCGAGAGCAAGCGCGACCTTATCGTCCGGGAGGCCGAGCTCCGGGCGGAGGAGCTCATCACCGAAGCCCAGCGCCGCCGCGACGAGATCAAGGTCGAGCTGGCCCAGTTGAGTCAGCAGCGCACGGTGTACATCGTCGAGATGCGGGCCTTCCTGCAGGCCCAGATGGGCCTCCTCGACGAGCTGGAGCTCCGCGGCTACAAGGGCTCTCCACGACCCCAGCGCCCCGCGCCGGAGATGCCCGTCGAGCTGGACCTGGATAATCCCGATGACGCGGGTCGTGCCACTTAAAATCGGCAAGGATGGGTCCGGGCGCGCGCTGGTCCCGCTCCACGTCCAGCCGCGGGCGAGGCGCGCCGGACCGGCCGGCCTCCACGACGGAGCGCTGAAACTTCGCCTGAAGAGCCCGCCCGCGGAAGGCCGGGCCAACGCGGAGGCCGCCGGGCTCCTGGCCGACCTCTTGGGAATCCCCCGGAACCGGGTCGAACTGGTGCGGGGATTCCGGAGCCGGGACAAGCTCGCCGCCGTCACCGGCCTGAGCGCGGAGGAGGTCGAGAGGCTCCTGACCGCGCGCCTTGAAGAAGAGTGAAACGTATGGGCCGCCCCGCGATAAAAGTTTTTTTCGCTCTCCTGATTCTCGCCGTCCCGGCGGCCGCCGAATCGGCGTTGGAACTGGTGGGCGACGGGAACGTGGCGCTGCGCGAGGGGAACTACGAGGACGCGGTGGTCTCTTTCAACCGGGCCCTGGAGCTCGAGCCGGGCTACCCGGCGGCGATAAACGGCCTGGGACAGGTGGCGCTGGCCCGGGGCCGGTACGAGGAAGCGCTCCGGTTCCTCCAACCGCTCATCAGCGAATACCAGGGCGATCCGGTCTTCCTCCAGAACCTCGGGATAATCTTCAAGTACGTGGGGGATTACGGCAACGCGGTGGAGATGTTCCGCATGTCCGACAAGCTGTTGCCGGACAACCCGCCGGTCCTGGCCGGTCTGGCCGAAAGCCTCCTCCAGCGGGGCGACGCGCTCGAGGCGCTGCCGCTCACCCGGCGCCTGGTGGACCTCGACCCCGCCCGACCCGACTACCACTACCTCCACGGCATGGCCTCCCTGTACAACAATATAAAGGACGAGGCCCAGAGCGCCTTCGAGCGTACGCTGGCGCTCAACCCCTCCTTCGCCTACGCCTTCGAGCCTCTGTTCGAGATTTACTACGAGAAGGACAACCTGCCCCCGGCCCAGGAGCTGGCCGAGCGTTGGTGCGCCGACCAGACGGGGAACGGTTCCGCCTGGCGGGCCGTGGGCATAGTGGCGGTCCGGCAGGGCGATTTCCCCGCCGCCCTGGAGGCGACCCGGACCATGCTCGAGCGCGGCCGCCTGGACAACAATCTGGTCCAGATCGTCACCAAGTGGCTCCGGGCCACTGACCGGTACGCGGAGGCCCGCGAGCTCTGGGAGCGGGTGCTCGTCCTCGACCCCCACAACGTCTCCGCCGCCACCGAGCTGGAGCGTTGATCGGCCGCGCGGAAACCGCCGCCGTAGTCGCGCTCGCCCTCGCGGCGGCCCTTTTCATCCTCCTCGACCAGACCCACCCCCCGCCCCCCGGTGAAGAGCCCAAGGTGGATTACGCCTTCGTCTTCGGCGACGCCGTGGCGCGTCCCGGCGCCTACCCGTTCCTGCGGGGGACCGCGCCCGATCTGGCCTACATCTACCGCCGGGCCGGGGGTGACCCCGCCCTGGTCGCGGCGCTGCCCAACGTGACGCCCGGCTTGCCGGCGCTGCTCTGGTTCGACCGCCGCTGGCTGGGCTCCCGGACGGAGCTGACGGGGCCGCTCGATTTGAACCGCGCCCCGGCCTACGAGCTGGTGAAGCTGCCGGGCATCGGCGAGGTTCTGGCGCGCCGGATCGTCGAGGGGAGGCCCTATTCCTCGGTTGACGATCTGGTGCGGGTGAAGGGGATCGGCGAGGGGAAGCTGGCGGCGATTAGGGGGCTGGTGACCG
>JAPLSK010000070.1 GCA_026398675.1 bacterium
TCCGCCAGGCTCACCGGCTTGATGTAGCCGCAGTTGCGGGTCGCGATGCGGAGCTGCCCCTTGAAGAAGCCCACCTCTTCCATGAGCGGCACGTTCTTGTACTCCCCGTTGCCCCCGGAGACGTCGTAGGCCAGGCGCTCGTCGTTGAGGACCAGGTGCTCGCCCTCCAGGCGGAAGAGGGCCCAGTCCTCGATGACGCGCCCCTGTTTCACCGCCCGCAGGAGCTCGTCCACCTTGTCCTCGGTGATATTCCCGTAGACGACGCGGGGCCGGCCGGGGACCCAGACGTCCACCAGCGGCTCCATCTGGCAGAAGCCGTAGCAGCCTGAGTCCTCGACGACGATGTCCATCCCCTCGCGCTTGGCCCCCTCCAGGATGCGCTCGGCGATGTCGAGCGCACCGTTGGCGATGCCGCAGGTGGAGGAGCCGACGGAGATGCGTATCTTGCCGGGATGGAGGGATTGAAGTCCCTTTTTCTTCAGGTCGTCGAGATCCTTGACGCTCGTAATCCTCATGTTCTTCACCTTGATTGTTCCCGACCTAAAGTTTTCCGGCAAGGGGCTTAAGCCCCTTGTCTCCTCTAGGCAGGCGGGTCAGACGTTTTCGCTGTCGGCCCTCCTCAGGGCTCCGATGACTTCCCGGACCTTGGACTTGGTGACGTGCCCGTAGAACTTGTCCCGCTTTGTGATGACGGGTCCCAGGGCGCACGCGCCGAGGCAGTGCACCTCCTCCAGGGAGAAGGCGCCGTCCTCGGTGACCTCGCCGGGCCCGATGCCCAGCTCGCGCTTCAAGTCGTCCAGCACGAACATGGAGCCGCGGACCATGCAGGCCGTGCCGACGCAGCACCGGATGTGGTTGCGCCCCTTGGGCTCCAGGGAGATGGCCGAGTAGAAAGTGGCCAGGCTGAAGATGACGCTGATGGGAACCGCGGTCTCGCGGGCGATGAACTCCACGGCCTCCCGGGGCAGGTAGTAGTAGATGTCCTGGACTCCCAAAAGGAGCGCGATGAGGGTCAACTCGCCCCGGTTGTAGTTCTCCACGAGGGGGCGGGCGAGCTCCAGGTCCAGCTTGATTTTTTCCTTCAGCACTTTCTCAGTCCTTTCGCGGAGGGTCCGACGATCGGCCCCTTCAAGTCCTTTCGCGGAGGGTCGTCCACATGCCGATGAGCGGCCCCTTCAAGTCCTTTCGCGCAGGGGTGCGCCTCCAGAGGGCGTCTTTGATGTTGCCGACCCGACTTCCAGCCCCTTCGCGGAGGGTCGTCCACACGCCGACGAGCGGCCCCTTCCAGCCTCTTCGCGGATTGGCGCGCCCTAGCCCCGGGGCGCCACGGGGGCCTTCGCCTCGGACGGGTCCTTTTTGCTTATCAGCCGGCCGCCTATCTCCACGACCTTCAGATCGGGGTAGATGACCGCCGGGCAAGCCGCCACGCAGTCGCCGCAGGAGTTACAGAGGGCGATGTCCACGTGGCGGGCCTTCTTCTTGACCGTGACCTTGAAGTTGCCGACGTAGCCGTCCACCTTGGTGACCTCGGACCAGGTCATAAGCTCGATGTTGGGGTGGATGCCCACGTCCACCATCTTGGGGGTCAGGATGCAGGCGGCGCAGTCCAGGGTGGGGAAGGTCTTGTCGAAGAAGGCCATGTGTCCGCCCACCGAGGGCTCCTTCTCCACCAGGTAGACCTTCTGTCCGGCTATGGCGCACTTGAGGGCGGCCTCGATGCCGGCGATCCCGGCGCCGATGATGAGGACCGCCGGGTTCACGTCCACCTTCTCCGGGAAGAGCTCCTCCTGGTTGGAGACCCGGAAGACCTCGGCGGCTATCAGGCGCTTGGCCTTTTCGGTCGCCCGAGCCTTGTCCGTGTGGACCCAGGAGACCTGCTCCCGGATGTTGGCCATGGCGAAGAGGTAGGGGTTGATCCCCGCCTCGGCCACCGCGCGGCGGAAGGTGCGCTCGTGCATCAGCGGCGAGCAGGAGGAGACCACCACGTGGGTCAGGTGGAGCTCCTCGATGTCCTTCTGGATGAGGGCCTGGCCGGGTTCGGAGCACATGTACTGGTAGGTCCTGGCCACGCGCACTCCGGGCAGGGTGCCGGCGTACTCGGCCACCGCCTTGACGTCCACCGTCTGCGAAATATTCGAGCCGCAGTGGCAGACGTAAACGCCTATTCTTTTATCGCCGTTCTCGCTCATATTCCGTACCCCGTGGGGGTGAGGCTGGAGCGCCTCATCCTTGGTCTAAAGGGACGGCACACAGCCTCGCCGTCCCGCTCGTGTTATCGCTCTTTCCGGGCTCCGGATAAAACCTCGCGCCCGGTCTCCGCCCCGCCGGTTCGTCTAGGGAAGGACGGCCTCGGCATGGGTGAGGCTGTCTTTGAGCATGAGCTCCTTGGGGGTGAGCCCCAGCGCCCGACCCAGGAGCTGGGTGAAGTACAGCACCGGGATGTTCACATCCTCGCCGAGGTGCCGGCTGACCTTCTTCTGGTAGGACTCCAGGGTCACGTGGCACAGCGAGCAGGCGGTGACGATGCAGTCCGCCCCGGCGTCCTTGGCGTTCTTCAACAGCTTTCCGACCAGGGTGCGGCCGACCTCGGGCTGGGTGGTCATCAGGATGCCGCCGCAGCACTTGGCCTTGAGGGGGAAGTTCACCGGCTCGGCGCCCGTCCAGGTCACCAGGTCGTCCAGGCTGTGGGGCCACTCTTCGTCGTCGAACTCGCCGTAGGGGCGGCCGATCTGGCAGCCGTAGTACGGGGCGACCTTGAGACCGGCGAGGGGGTGGGTGACCGCCGCCCGGATCCGCTCCCCGCCCACGTCGTTGACCAGGACATCCAGGATGTGGCGGACGTTGATGTCTCCCGAGAAGGTCAGGCCCGCGGTGGCCAGGGCTTCGTCAATGTCGGCGTGGAGTTTGGGGTTCTGCTTGATGTACTTCTTGGACTTGGCCAGGATGACATAGCAACCGCTGCAACAGGTTACGAGGTCTCGTCTACCGGTCTTCTCCGCCAGGGCCAGGTTGCGGGCCGACAGCATGAAGGCCTTCCGCGCGTCAATGGCGATGTAGTTGGAGGCGCCGCAGCAGTTCCAGTCCTCGAGCTCCACCAGCTCGACCCCCAGCTTCCCGGCCACGCCCCTGACCGAGGCGTCGTACGCCCGGCTGGTCCTCGTCTGCGAGCAGCCCGGGTAGTACGTGTACTTGTCAACGTTAGAGGCGGCCATCGTCTATTTCCTTTCCTCCATAACGGCCATCATCTTCTGAAGGCCTTTGATGCCCTTTATTTTGTGCGCCCCCAGGTCCAGGCGGCCCCTGGCCAACATCTTCGAGGCGAAACCGAGCTGACCCAGGGCCTTGAAGATGCCCGTGCGGAAGTAGAACTTCAGCATGAGCAGGAATTCCGAGGAGACGCCGTACTTGTCGATGATGGAGTTGAAGGCCGTGGCCAGCTCGTGCCCCTTCTTGACCCGGGGAATGATTCCCTCGTCCTCGCCCAGCCGTTTGAGCTGGTACATGATGTCGGTCCAGGGGATGCCGGCCGGGCAACGCACCGTGCAGGAGTAGCACGAGGCGCACAGCCACACGGAGTTGCTCACCAGCACGTCATGGATGATGTTGGCCCGCAGGGCGGCGACGATCTGTCGCGGGGTGAAATCCATGGCGTAGCCGGTCGGGCAGGAGGCCGAACAGGTTCCGCACTGGATGCACGTGTTGACCTTTTCCCCGTTGGGGATGAGCATCACCTCTTCAAGGAATCTCTTGGTCAGCTCCCGGCCCTCTTCCTTGCCGTCTATAACCCGCATCGGTTTTCCTCCGTCACCTTGAATCAGCCGCGCCGGGCCGATTTGACATCCGGTTGAAGCCCATCCACGTCTCGTATTACGTCCCGCGAAGATTTAGTGAAATAATTCTCAATTACCGGGCGAAGAAAGGGGATTTCCGTGTCACTCCCCTCGCGTTCCCCACACTATAACCAAGGAGAGGCTCCCCGCAATCGAAATGGCGGCGGTCGGCGACCGGCCGTTTCCGCGGACCCGGGAGAAGCTCCCCGCGGCGGCAGCCGTACCCTCGAATTCTTTTCAGGCGAGGTGGAAACCCGGAGAGATTATTACCCGGCCGGGGGAAAGTCAAGCCAGACGGTGTATCAATACGGCCAATTAACTATATACATTCGCAGGTGCGGTTCAACGGGCAATCCGGGGATATTTTCAATTTTCACCGCCCCGGACGCGGCGGTAGAAGCGTCCCCCGTGCTCAACGTTTTCCGGCAAGGGGCTTAAGCCCCTTGTCTCCTCTCGGCAGAGGGCTCCCGCGCTCCAAGATTCGCCGAGACCTCGACCGTCCTCCCCATTGGAGCGGCAGAAGATTTAGGTACTCCCCTCCCCCCCAAAGGTACTCCCCCCTAGCGACCACCCCCCCTTACCAGCCCCTCTACTACCCCCTTACCGGCCCCCTTACCAGCCCCCCTTACCGGCCCCCTTATTCGGGGATGAGCCCGGAGAAGCCCAGGAAAGCGATGGACATGAGCCCGGCGGTGAGGAAGGCGATGGGCAGCCCCCGCAGAAGTTTCGGCACGTTGCCCACCTCCATCCGCTCGCGCAGCCCCGCCATCAGAAGGAGCGCCAGGGTGAAGCCCACCCCGGCCCCGACGGCGTGCACGACGGACTGGAAGAAATCGAAGCCCGAGTCTATGTTGAGGACGGTGACGCCCAGGACGGCGCAGTTGGTGGTGATCAGGGGCAGGTAGATGCCCAGCGCCCGGTACAGGTTGGGCACGGACTTCTGCAGGATGATCTCCACCGTCTGCACCAGGCCGGCGATGACCAGGATGAAGAAGATGGTCCGCATCCAGGCCAGGTCGAGGGGGACGAGTATGAAGTAGTAGACGAGCCAGGTGACCACCGCGGAGAGGAACAGGACGAAGATGACCGCCATGCCCATGCCGAAGGCGGAGTCGGTCTGCTTGGAGACTCCGAGGTATGGGCAGAGGCCCAGGTAGCGCATCAGCACGAAGTTGTTGACCAGTACCGCGCCGATGAACAGCAGGATGAGCTGGACGCCGTAACTCATGCCGCCTCCCTAGTGGCCTCGGTGAGCTTTTCCCGCTCGGCGAGGAGTTCGTCGGGGCCCGGGACGCCCTTCATTTTTTTACGCCGGCGCCGCCAGGCGAAGAAGCCCATCATGAGGCCGATGGTGATGAAGCCGCCCGGTGAGAGAATCATTATCGTGGCCGGCTCGAAGTCGGTGCCGAAGACGGAAAGGCCCAGGAAGGTCCCGAAGCCCAGGATCTCGCGGATGGTGGCGATGATTAAGAGCGCGAAGGTGAAGCCGAGGCCCATCCCCAGGCCGTCCATGAACGACCGGCTCACGTTGTTCTTCTGGGCGAAGGCCTCGGCCCGGCCCAGGATGATGCAGTTGACCACGATCAGGGGGATGAAGATGCCCAGCGCCTCGGACAGCGGCGGCAGGTACGCCTTCATCACCAGCTCCACGATGACCACGAAGGCGGCGATGACCACGATGAAGATGGGGATGCGGATCCTCGGGGGGACGAGCTTGCGGATGAGGGAGATGATGACGTTGGAGCAGACCAGGACGAAGGTCGCCGCCATGCCCATCCCCAGCCCCTTCTCCACCAGGCTGGAGGTGGCCAGCGTCGGGCACAGGCCCAGGGCTATAACGAAGACCGGATTCTCCCGGAAGAACCCCTTGGTGAACTCCTTTAAAGTGGACAAGCTCGCCCCTCCTTCAGGAGGTGTTGCTCAGTGTGGCCGTCTGTAGGGGCGGGGCTCCGTCCCCGCCCGCGGGCAACCGCAGAGGACTCGTCCTACGGGTCGCCCCTACGTCTACGGCAGATTGTGGTTTCTATAAGGGTCGTGATTCTTCAAGCTTTGACGCCCCCTAGCGGGGGATGTCGGTGCGGGTCAGGAAGGCGGTCACGCCGTCGCGCACGCCGTCGGTGAAGGCGCGGCTGGTGATGGTGGCCCCGGTGATGGCCGAGACCTGGTCGCGCTCGGGATCGGCGGCGGCGCCCTTCACCAGCTCCAACTCGTCGGCGTGGAGGCCCAGGTACTGGGCCTGGAACCAGGGGGCCGGCGGCGGACCCGCGGGGCCCGCGTTGCCGGAAAAGAGCCCGCCGATGGCGGTCCACAGCGTCCCTTCGGCGCGAATCTCGTTGACCCGCTCCCCCAGCCCCGGCGTCTCGCCCTGCTTGAGGACGTTGGTGCCGGTGATGACTCCTTCGGGCGTGAAGCCGGCCATGATTTCCAGGGTCGAGGAGAAGCCCTTGCCGTAGCAGACGATGGCGTAGCCGAGAACCTTGCCGGAGGCGTCGCGGGCGACGAAGTAGTCCGGGACCTCGAGGCCGTTCTCGGTCTTGTTGACGGTTTCGGTGAGGGCGGGGTCGGCGCCCTCGGGGAGGACCAGCGCCACGGCGTCCAGGACCTTGGCCTGCTCCTGGGCCGTGATGGTGTCCTTGGTCATCGAGTAGACCAGGCCCAGCTGACCATGTCGGTGGCCATGAAGAGCGCCCCCAGCATCAAGCCGCCCGCGAGGAGGTGGAAGAGCCCCGTCCAAGTCTCGTCCACCCAGCCGAAGATAGTCATAAAGACGGCCACAGAGGCCAGATAGCCGACAGGGATGCGCCAGTCCGCGATGCCCTTGATGACGAGGATGAGGGCTCCGATCAAGAGGAGGACGGCGCTGGTCTCGCCGATGCAGCCGCCGACGTTGCCCAGGGCGAGCTTGCCCAGCCCCCCGGCTCCGGTGAGCTGGGCCACGACGGCCTTGGCTTGGGCGAGCGCCTCGGGGGTGGCGGCGGGATTGGCGAAGGTGGCCGCGGCGTCCTTCATCACCGCCAGGGGCGTCGCCGTGGAGACGGCGTCCACCGTGGTGCCGGAGATGTTGGCGAGGTGCGGAAGCGCCTGGGCGCCCTCGACGTGGGAGTACCAGTCCGTGGTCATGTGCACCGGCCAGGCCGCCAGGAGCACCGCCCGCCCGATGAGCGCCGGGTTGAAGAGATTGTACCCCAGCCCGCCGAAGGCCTGCTTGGCGATGGCGATGGCCGCGAAGCTGCCCACCACCGGCAACCACCACGGCACGTAGTAGGGGAGGTTGAAGGCGAGAAGGACCCCGGTCACCACCGCCGAGCAGTCCCGGACGGTCACCGGCTTCTTGGTGGCGAGCTGAATGGCGGCCTCGAAGACGGCGGCGCTCACCGCGGCGACGGCGACCAGCATCAGCGAGCGCCAGCCCTGGAGCCACACCGCCCCCGCCAGGGCGGGCAGGAGGGCGATGAGGACCCAGCGCATGATTTTCGCCGTGTCCTCGGGGCTTTTCAGGTGCGGGGCGCTGGAGACGGTGAGCCGGTAGCTCTTCCCCGGCTCCTTGTCCTTTTTGGGGACGGGTGTAGGCTTGGCCTTGGCTTTGGCCTTGGGCGTAGGCTTGGCCTTGTCCGAAGATTCGGGCTCGTCCCCGGCGGGCTTACCCTCGCCGCCTTCGGGCGTTTCCCCGGCCTGGAGTTCGTCGTCTTTGGGCATGGGCTCTTGCTTTAACTCGGTTGTGGATGTTTACCGGCGTTTAAGTTGTTCTCAACTTCCGTGGGGAGGGTCTGGCGACCCTCCCGCGGGCGACCGTGGACGGTCGCCCCTACGGCGTCTCTCCCCTGGAAGCCATGGCTGAAATGGACGTCGTTTTACGTATAAAGGCTCCGTGACCGGCGCAACCCGCGCTCTAAGCCCCCTTGGCCCTCTCGGCGCGGCGCTTGAGAATCGCCGGCTTCGAGACCTTGATGGACTGGACCAGGTGCCGCCTCGCCGGGCAGACGTAGGAGCAGGAGCCGCACTCGATGCAATCCCCCGCGCCGTTGGCCTCGGCCTTGTCGAGCTTCCCCGCCTCGGAGAAGGTGGCCGCCTCGCACGGCACCAGCTTCATCGGGCAGGCGTCCACGCACCGGGCGCAGCGGATGCAGGGGGTGGAGATGAAGTCCTCGGGCCGCGGCGGCGGCAGGAACAGCACCCCCGACGTCCCCTTGGTCACCGGGATGCCGAAGCGGTGCTGGGCCAGGCCCATCATGGGCCCGCCGAGGATGAACCGCGCGGCGTCGTCGGTGAGCCCGCCGCAACGCTCCAGGAGCTCGCCCACCGGCGTGCCCACCTTGACCCACAGGTTCTTCGGCTCCTTGACGATGGGGCCGGTGACGGTCACCGCGCGCTCGACGAGCGGACGGCCGTTCGCCACCGCGTCCCACACCGCGTAGGCCGTGCCCACGTTCTGCACCAGAACCCTGACCTGGAAGGGCAGCCCGCCCACGGGGACCTCGCGCCCGGCGATCGCCTCGATGAGCTGCTTCTCCGCCCCCTGGGGGTACTTGACCCGGCACACGGCGACGTTGATGTTGGCCGCGTGGCGCGTCAACTCCTCCAGGTGTTTTACGGCGTCCGGCTTGTTGGCCTCGATGCCGATGAAGCCCCGCTGGGCCCCGGTGATTTTCAAGAGCATTTTGAGGCCCTTGACTATCTCCTCGCCCTTGGCGAGCATGAGCTGGTGGTCGCAGGTAAGGAAGGGCTCGCACTCTGCGCCGTTGAGGATGACCGTGTCGAAGGTGTGGCCCTTGGGGGGGACGACCTTGACGTGGGTGGGGAAGGCGGCGCCGCCCATGCCGACCAGCCCCGCGTCCCTAATCCGTTCCACCAGGTTCTCCACCGGCGTCCGGTCCAGGTCGGTGATGGGCTCCATGAGCGCCCATTCGTCTTCCGCCGCGGGCTCGATGACCACCGCCGGCTGATCCCCGCCCAGGCCGTGGGGTCGGTCGGCGATCATCTTCACCGTGCCGGAGACCGGCGAGTGGACCGGGGCGGAGACGAAGCCCGAGGGCTCGCCCACCATCTGCCCGGCCTTGACGAGGTCGCCCTTCTCGACCACGGGGGTCGCCGGGGCGCCGATGTGCTGCGAAAGGTGGACGACGACCTCGGCGGGGCGCGCGGCCGGCTCGAGGGGCCGGGCCTCGGTGAGGTGCTTCGATTCGGGGGGGTGGAC
>JAPLSK010000071.1 GCA_026398675.1 bacterium
GCCGTGGACGGGGCCAGCAGCGACACGGTGAAAATCCAGGGGATGACCTTCCTGCTGGCGGTGGCCCCCCTGGCCGACGAGCGCGGCCTGCGCGGATTCGTCGTCACCCTCACCGACATCACCGAGCTGGCCCGCATAGACCGGATGAAGACCGACGTGATGCACATCCTTTCGCACGACCTGAAGAGTCCGCTGGGGACCATCCGCGGCTTCGCCGAGCTCCTCTCGGACCGGGAGGTCTCCCGGGACGAGCGCCTCGAGTACGTGGGGCACCTGGCCGCCGAAACGGACAAGCTCCTCAAGCTCATCGAGACGTTCCTCGACGTGAGCCGTCTGGAGGGCGGCCGGCGGCGGGGCCAGTTCCTCCCCGTGGACCTCTGCGCGGTGGCCGAGGAGGTCATCGAGTTGGGGCGCATCACCGCCAACCAGGCCGGCAAGACCCTGGTCCTCGACCGCCCCCCCGCGGTGACCGCCATCCTGGCCGACGTGAACCTGGTCAGCCGGGCGCTGGCGAATTTGTTGGACAACGCCGTCAAGTACGCCCCCGCCGGGACCGACGTGACGGTGGCCGTCCGGGAGCTCGAGCGGGCGGTGGAGGTGTCGGTGACCGACGAGGGGCCGGGGATCGAGCCGGAGGAGCGGGAGCACATCTTCGAGAAGTTCTACCGGGCGAAGGCGGCGCGGGACGTGGGCGGCACCGGGCTCGGCCTCTCCTTCGTGGCCCAGGTGGCCCGGCTGCACCGCGCCGAGGTCCTGGTGGCCTCCACCCCCGGCAAGGGCGCCACCTTCACCCTCCGCTTCAACAAACCGGATCTGGAGGGGGATGAGCCGAGGGAGATCGAGGACACCGAGGCGTGAAGCGCCCGTCCCCGGCGGCTCGGGTTCGCGGGGGTCGGTGCTTGCAGGGGCCGGTTCCGCGGATCCCGTCCCCCGGAAGTTCGCGTTTGCGGGCTTGACAAAGGGACCGTTTTTTTTCCTAGTTTTACCGATTCCTACCCTCCCCCGGGCAGAGGCATGACGGAAACGACGAAGCCCGTTCCGGTCGAACCCAAGCGCGGGAGCCTCCACGCCCTGCCGTTCTTCCGGGGCCGGACCAAGTTTATCCCGCTCCACGCCAAGTTCTCCCGGGCCTTCCTCCCCCTCGCGCTCGCCTCGGTGTATCTCTTCGGCTGGCGCTGCGCCTTCCTCCTGGCCCTGGCCTATGCCGTGGGCTGGGTCACTGCCGCGGCGTTTTCGCTTATCCGCCGCCGGCCCATGGACCCCAGCTTCTGGATTACGGCGCTTCTTTTCGGCCTGACCCTCCCGGCGCACGTCCCCTGGTGGCTGGTGGTCATCGGGGCGGCCGTGGGGCAGCTCTTCGGGAAGGAGGCCTTCGGGGGCTTCGGGCGGAACGTCTTCAACCCGGCGCTGGTCGGGCGGGCCTTCGTGACCATCAGCTTCCCGACGTACTTCGCCGGCTACTGGTGGAAGCCCTTTTGGGGCGGGATCGGGGGGTTCGCCCACTGGGCCCCCGACCTCGCCGCGGCCGACGCGGTGACCACCGCCACCCCCCTGGCGGCCTTCAAGGGCTCCGGCGTCCAGGGGCCGCTGGGGCCGATGCTCTGGGGGAACACCGGCGGGGCGATGGGGGAGACGGCGGCGATCCTTTTAGTCCTTCTGGGGATTTACCTCCTTGCGCGGAAAATCATCAACTGGCGGACGCCGCTGGCCGTCCTGGGCGCGGCGGCGGTCGCCGGCCTCGTCCTCCACCTGCTCTGGCCCGCCTTCGTCCCCGACACGGCCTTCACCCTGGCCGGCGGGGGGCTCCTCTTCGGGGCGCTCTTCTTCGCCACCGACCCGGTGAGCGCGCCGGCGACCGACGGCGGCCGCTGGCTCATGGGCGCGCTCATCGGCGTTTTGGTCGTAATCATCCGGGCGGCGTCGAGCTTCTCCGGCGGCGTCTTCTTCGCCATTCTCTTCGCCAACACCTTCACCCCGCTGGCGGACTCGCTCATAAAAGAACAACGAAAGAGAAAGAGGGGAGTTTGATATGGGCACAATGCTAATGAGTAGTGATTTGAAACAAATGGCACTTGATCGCGTAAGAGATGCGCAGATTTTATTAGAAGCTAAAAGATACGTCAGTTCCTACTACTTGATAGGGTATGCCGTCGAATATGCCCTGAAGGCTGTAATTGCCAAACGAACCCGGCGACACGAATTCCCAGAGAAAAAACGAGTGAATGAAAGTTGGACACATGATTTCGATAAGTTATTCGAAAAAGCAGCTTTAGAAAAGGAACCAATGAATAAGCAGACAGAGACATATTTGGCTACAGTAAAAAAATGGAAACCTGATTCAAGATATGAGCCAAAGAAGAGTAGAAACGAAGCTGAAGACCTTTTCGAGGCAGTGACACATCCTCACGATGGAGTTCTATCATGGTTGAAAACATACTGGTAAAAGAGTATCGGGAGGAAGGCTCGATAATCGTCGAGGCATTACTCAAGCACGGCATTCCTGTCGAGGCCGCCTTCTGGTCCTATTACGGTTTGTACGAGCGTTGGGAGTTCTATATCGTCTCTAGTTGGGCGGACGAAAAAGGGATAAACAAAACCTATAGTGAGATATACGATGCCATAGAGGGATTAGATGAGCTTGAACTGCTGTCATTAACAGACATCAGGTTGATTGGACTTTCGGATAGCCTCTATAAGCAGTACAAGGATGTGCTTAAAAAGCATTGTGAGAAAGGTAGAAAACAGAGGCGGACAACATCCGGCCGAGTGAGGGATTGCTTTCCGTATTCCGGTCCCGACTATCAGTTCTACTCGTATGATATCGAGGTTATAAAAAAGCATGCCCTTCAATAAAGACTCGCGCCCCTTCATGGTCCTCTTCCTGGTGGCCGCGTCGGTGCTGGTGGCCTCGGCCCTCACCGCCCTCTACGCCTACACCAAGCCGGTGATAGACGAGCAGAAGGCGCGCCTCTTCAACCGGCGGGTCATCGAGGTCTTCGGCCTGGCCGACTCCGGGGCGGAGCTTGCGCCCGCGCGGGTGGACGAGCTTTACTCGAAGCACGTCAAGAAGGACCAGGCCGGCGGGCTCACCCTCTACCGGGGCTACGACGACGCGGGGAAGGAGCTGGGCGTGGCGTTCGAGGCCTCGGGGAGCGGCCTGTGGAGCGTGATTCGGGTCCTGGTGGCCCTGACGCCGGATTACAAGAATATCTACCGCCTGCGGGTCCTGGAGCAGGGGGAGACGCCGGGGCTGGGTGGGCGGATCGCCGAGCCGGAGTTCCTGCAAAAGTTCGACGACCTGCCGCTGGGCCCGGCGCCGGGCTACGTGGGCGTCGTGGCCTACCAGGCCCCCGACAAGCCCTACGAGGTGGCGGCCATCACCGGGGCCACCCAGACCTCCAAGTCCCTGGAGAAGCTGTTGAACGCGGGCATCGCGGCCTTCCTCGCCGCGGTGAAGGGGGGAACGCCGTGAGACCGACGACCGCGCTCGTCCTTTATTCGATTTTGGCCACGGCGGTTCTCGGGGCGCCGGAGTGGACCAGCCCGGCCTCCCGGCCCGAAATCGAGCCGATGTACGCCCTGGTGGACGTGGACGCCCTCAACGTCCGCGACGCCCCGTCGGTGGACGGGAATAAAATCGGCCTGCTCCACCGCGGCGACCGGGCGGAAATCCTGGCCTGGGCGGTGGGGTACGACAGCCGGGGTGCGGGCTACGTCTGGGCCGAGGTGCGCTCGGGCGACCTCCACGGCTACGTCGCCGCCGAGGAGAAGAGCTACGCTTGGGGGGAGTACGGCGAGCGCTACCTGGTCGTCGAGCACGCGTTCGGCGAGCCGGAGCTCACCCTCGCCGCGGACCTGGACTCCGACGGCGCCCCCGAGGAGGTCCGGGTCGGGCCGGGGGAGGTCCACGTAGAGTACGAGCAGTTCTACTACGACGAGGAGTACGTTTACCGCCTGCCCCTGGTGCTGCGGGTCGAGGGTTCGTTCAACGCCGAGGTGCGACTGGCCGACTTCTTCCTGGGGACGAGCGCCGAGGAGGTGCCCGCGGAGGAGCTCATCGCCGGGCTGGATGAGTCCGGAGAGCTCGGCTGGTACCACAACTGGAGCCTCTACGGCCTCGAGGCCGGCGACTTCAACGGCGACGGGGCGGCCGAGCTGCGCCTGACCCTGGACTACCGCTCCTCCTACCCTTCGCCGGTCATGGGGCCGACCTTCACCCGCCGGCGGGTGCTGGGCTTCGCCTGGGGGAATGACGGCCTGCGGTGCATCTACGGTTACACCGAGTGGGCCTTCCTCCTCGGGTCCGACGAGGACGGCCCGTCCGGCAACTGGGCCTACGTCGAAGGCGGGGCGGAGCTGACCCCGGAGGCGCTGCGATACCGCGCCGTGATGTGTTGCCCCGAGGAGCCGGTGCCCTACGTCAATTTCCGATTCATCCATGCCCACGAGCGGCTGGACCGGCTGGATCGGGTGCGGCACCCGCTGCCGCCGCCGAACTACCTCGCCGACGGTCGGTGGTTTTCGACGGACCTGGAGGCGCGCTGGGTGCCCGAGGCCGGGTTTTACGCCCTCTACTGCCCGCCGGGCAACGACTACGCCCTGGAGCTCGGCTACGCCTACTCCGAGGTCTCCCCCGTGGGGCTGCTCGGGGTGGACACGGCCGAATCCGTGTGGGGTTTGCTGAAAGAACCGTTGACGCTTTTCTGCCTGCCGGGGTCCGGGACCGTCGCCGGGACCCTGGAGCCGGAGATCTGGGTGGACGTGCGGACTTACGAGACGCGGGACGGCGCCTGGTACCTCGTCTCCGCCGTCCCTTACAGCGCCTTTACCGGTCAGGCCCCCGCGCTGGCCGGCTGGACCCGCACCCCGCCGAAGACGGAGGAGTGACCCGTGCCCAAGAAGGGTGAGAACTGGAAGGTCTTCGTCAAGGGGCTGTGGGAGGACAACCCGATCTTCCGCATGATTCTGGGCATCTGCTCCACCCTGGCGGTGACCAACCAGGTTATCAATACCGTGGCGATGGGCTCCGCCGTGGTCTTCGTCACCGTGTGCAGCTCCTTTCTGGTGAGCCTGGTGCGCAACGTCACCGGCAAGCGCGTCCGCATGGCCGTTTACACGCTCATCATCGCCGCCTTCGTCATCCTGGTGGACATCGCGCTGAAATCCTTCGTCCCCACGGTTTCGAAGGCCATCGGGCCGTACGTGGGGCTGATAATAACGAACTGTATCATCATGGGCCGGGCCGAGGCCTTCGCCTCGAACAACAAGCCGCTGCCCAGCATTCTCGACGCCGCGGGGGTGAGCCTGGGCTACGCCATGAGTCTCTTAATAATTTCGGTCTTCCGGGAGCTACTGGGCTTCGGGACGCTGGCGGGGATTCCGGTCCTGGGGCCGGGCTTCGAGCCCTGGGTGATAATGGTCATGGCCCCCGGCGCGTTCTTCATGCTCGGGACCTACATCTGGATCATCCGCACCGTGCAGGACTCGGCGAAGAAGAGGAAGGAACTGCGCGCCCAGGCGGCGTAGGAGGGAACATGCGGGGAATCGGTCTCGTTCTGCTGACTCTCCTGACCGCCTCCGCGGTGGGGGACTTCCGCCCGCCGGATTTTTGTACACATCTGGACAACGAGTATTACTCCGGTACTCTTGAGATGTACGACGACTTCATCGTCGTCCATGGTCTATACCGTGGTGTCGAAATTCGAGGGGAGGC
>JAPLSK010000072.1 GCA_026398675.1 bacterium
TTTCCTAACCCCGCCGCTTTTTATAAGGTAGCCCTCACCCCCATCCCCGTAAGGCAAGCCTTCTCCCACGGGGAGAGGGGGGTCGAAACAACCCTCACCCCGGCCCGCGGCTCCACCCGTTGCGATGACGTAGGGGCGACCTTCCGCGGTCGCCCGCGAATTGCGATGACGTAGGGGCGGGTCTCCTGACCCGCCCGTTTTTTCTAAGGTAGCCCTCACCCGTAGTCCCTCTCCCACGGGGAGAGGGAAACCGCTTCCGCAGTGCGCTAAATGTAGGGCGGGGATTTTAATCCCCGCCGCTTATTCACCTAACCCTGCGCTGGTCAGTACTGCGTGTAGTAGAAGTAGTACGCCTCGCCGACCCCCACGTCGAACCCGTTGACGTACACGTGCGGCGTTACCGCCAGCTCGTATTCCCCCTGCGCCATGTTCAGCGCCCAGTAGGGGATGTAGAGCTGCGTGCCCGACACGTCCAGGTTCTGATATGGGATGTCGAACACGACCGTGTAGGCCGCCACCTCCCCGTAGATGTCGGAGAAGGCGGCGTGGTTGGCCAGCAGGGGCGAGCCGTCGGAGAAGGTGAAGGAGAGGAGCAGCTGCCCCTGTCCGCCGGAGCAGTTGTAGATGCCGCCCCCCAGGCTCACCACCATCCCCAGCCCGTCCGGGGTGTAGACGTCGAAGGCCATGTCGGCGGCGTAAACCTCGGCGTAGGGGGAATCCGAGGAGACGTAGATGTCGGGGTCGTAGACAGTCTGGGTCGGGGTGGGGTCGTAGTCCTCGACGTACGTGACGGTCGAGGTCTCCGGGTGCTCGGTCACCTCGGGCTCGACGTAGGTGACGTCGGGCGGGGTGTTGACGATGAGGTCCTGGCAGACGTAGCCCTCGACGACCATGGCCTGGAGGGCGTCGTAGGAGACCCAGCCCTTGCCGTTGTCGGACCAAAGCCGCTGGCGATCTGGGCCTTCATCTCCACGGTGTCCATGACGTTGACGCGGCGCCAGGTGGCAATGCGGTAGGGGTTGCCGGAGGATTTGAGCGCCGCCGAGGGCTGCCGCGAGCAGTCGTACTGGTCGTACTCGAAGCTGGAAATAGGCACCGTGCCCTGCTCGGTGAGGATGTTGAAGGCGTCTATGTAGCTGCACCCGCCGAAGCGGTTGCCCGGCGGGTAGGCGATCTGGTTGTAGATGTAGGCGGGGCTGAAGACGTGGTCGGAGTCGGAGAGGTCCCAGCCGCGCTCGACGCACTCCTGGTAGCTCTTGACGGCGTAGGAGGAGGCCCAGCCGACGCAGGAGGACTGCTCGCCCTGGTCGCCCGGGGTGGGGAAGTAGCGCGAGAGGTCGGCGCTGATCGGCAGCTCGCCCATCAGCGGCGGCGAGGCCAGGGGGATCGCGCGGTAGCGGTCCTCTTCGGCGAAGATGAGGCCCGTGGCGTGGGTGGCCAGCGCGGGCGCCAGCACGCCGATTGCACAAAGCGCGCAGACTACGCACAAAACGGTTTTTCTATCCGGCATGGTCGGCCTCCGGGAAGGGGGATTTTTCGATAGTGTAGCTTACCGGGGGTGAATTTGTCAGGTGCAAAGGGTCGTGGGTTATAATCACCGGCATGGAGCATCCGGAAGACACCATCGTGGCGGTGGCCACGGCGCCGGGCCGGGGGGCGCTGGATGTCGTGCGCCTGTCGGGCCCGCGTGCGGCTGAAATCTGCGCGGCGTTCATCCACCCCGATCCGCGGAAAAAGCCGGAGCGGCACAACTTCGCCGCCCGGGCCCAGGGCGTCGGGGGCGTCCTGGACCGGCTCACCTGCACGCGCTTCCGCGCCCCGAGGAGCTACACCGGCCAGGACGCGGTGGAGCTCTGCTGCCACGGCGGCGGGACGATAGCCCGGCGGCTGGTGGAGCTGGCCGTGGAATCCGGCGCCCGGCCGGCCGAGCCGGGGGAGTTCACCCGGCGGGCCTACGAGGCGGGGAAGCTGGACCTCCTGCAGGCCGAGGCGGTGGGGGCGCTCACCGGAGCGCGGTCCGCGGCCGGGGTGCGCCTTCTGGAGCGTCAGCTCGGCGGGGCACTATCGAAAAAAATCAGCGGGCTGCGGGTAAGGCTACTCGACCTTTCGGCGGGGCTGGAGGCGGAGCTGGCCTACCCCGACGACGTGCCGCCCACGAGCGGCGCGGAATACATCGCGCAAATCGAGGGGATTCGGGAGGAGTTGAGCGATCTGGCCGGAACGGCGGCCTTCGCCCGGGCGGCGATTTCCGGCGCGGCCGTCGTCCTGGTCGGGGCGGAGAACGTCGGCAAGAGCTCCCTCTTCAACCGGCTGCTCGGGGTCGACGCGGCGCTGGTGACCCCCACGCCGGGCACCACCCGCGACGCCCTCTCCGGCGAGCTCGCGCTGGGCGAGATTTCCGTCACTCTTTACGACACGGCGGGGCGGCCGGAGCTCTTCCGCGACGAAATTTCCGCGCTGGCCGCCGGACGGGCCGCCCTGGCCGCCGGGGTCGCCGACCTGCTGCTCCTCGTCGTCGAGGCCGCCGACCCGGCCGTTCCCGGATGGGCGGGGGAGGAGATGCGACGGACGCCGACGCTGGCACTAGTCAATAAATCCGACCTGGCGACGGAGGAGGTAATCTCGTCGGCTGTTAAAATACTTACCGGGGAGGCGGGGCTCCCGCCGGAGGGAGTCCTGGCCGTGTCGGCGAAGACCGGCCGGGGGCTGGGGGAGCTCCGGGCGAGAATGGCCGAGGTTATATCGCCACCGGACGTGGACGCGGCGCTGACCTCGGCGCGACAGGCGGAGGGCGTGAACCGCGCGGTTCGTTTCCTGGAGGAAGCCCGGAAGGCTCTAGTAGGCCCGACCTGGGACGCGGCGGCGGTGGAAATTTCCAACGCCCGCCGGGCGCTGGAGGAGGTCCTGGGGATGGTGACCGACGAGGAGGTTTTGGGGAAAATTTTCTCCACCTTCTGCGTGGGGAAATAGTCAGCCCCCTCCCCCCCTCTGGGGGGAGGCTCGCCTACGGGCTG
>JAPLSK010000073.1 GCA_026398675.1 bacterium
CTAAGACAAGGGCTTTAAGCCCCTTGCCCCGGAACGTCCCGCCCGCGCCCCTCGCCCCGGAGCGCCCGCGCCGCTTGACTCTAAGCCCCGCCAGGCGCTAAACTCGCAACGTCAACATTCCAAGGCTGGGGTGGCGATGGACCTGGTTCTCGTTACGGGCAACGTGGTTTCCACGGTCAAGGACGCGGGGCTGACGGGGTTCAAGCTCCTGTTGTGCCGGCCTGCCGGCGCCGACGGGAAGCCGACGGGGGACGAGCTGATCTGCGTGGACGCCGTGGGCGCCGGGCCGGGGGAGCTGTGCTTCATCGCCCGGGGATCCTCGGCGCGCCAGACCGAGCCCACCCGCAACCGACCCGTGGACGCCGTCGTCTGCGGCATCGTGGACTCCATCGAGAGCGACGGCCGCGTCGTCTTCCGCAAGCACGGCAAGCCGGACAACAAGCCTGAGGCTTGACGCGGTCGCGCCGGACGCCTCGGCGGACGTTGGTCCGAGCATTTCTAAGATGGTTGGCTTGAGCGTGGTTCGGTGGGTTCCCTAGAAAGCGACGGCGTGCGGCGCGGGGTGGATATGCAACGAGGTAAAGTCACGGGCAGCGTTTGGGCCACCCGCCGGGTGGATGTCCTGGAGGGCGTCCGGCTGGCGCTGGTGCGTCGCCGGGGTCCCGACGGCCGCCTCTCGGACCGCGAGGAGGTGGCCGTGGAGGTGGTGGAGGCCGGCGTGGGCGACGAGGTCCTCCTGGCCGACGGGCGCGAGGCGTCGCTGGCCATGCCCGAGGGGAAAAGTTTCGCCCCGGTGGACCTGGCCGTGGTCGGCGTCCTCGACCGCCAAGATTGGGAAGAAATTTAACCTGCATCCGGCCTGTGACTCGCAGACCTTCGCGGATTACCCCTCACCCCAACCCTCCCCCCAGAGGGGGGAGGGGGGTAGATGAAATGATTCTGGCCCGCGTCGTCGGCAACGTCTTCTGCACCGTCAAGCACCCGGCCCTGACGGGCTACCGCCTGCTGCGCGTGCGGCCCGAGGGCGGGGGGCCGGAGCTGGTGGCGGTGGACACCGTCAGCGCCGGACCCGGCGACCTGGTCATCGTCGGGAACGAGGGCAACGCCGCGCGGCAGATTACGGGCCGCGCCGACATCCCCGCCCGCCATGTCATCGTCGGAGTGGTGGATTCCCTCTACCGGGAAGCCTAGCGTGAGCTCGCTGGTAAAAATCAGTCCCGCACGGGTCAAGAGCCTCCTGGAGCAGTTCCTCCGGGTGGCCGACGTGCACCGCGCGGGCCTCCACGCCAGCCGCGAAAACCACCTGCGCCTCGTCCGCTCCCTGGTGAAGAAGGACCGCCTGGCCCGCCTTGACCAAACGGGGCTCCAGGCCCTCATCGGCACCCTGTGGTCCTTCCGCTTCTGGCGCAACGCGGACTACGTCCTGGAGAACGCCCTGGACGTCGGGCTGCCCAAGGTAAAGGAACACCTCCATGACCTCTTGTACGGGACCGACGACATCGTGCGGCGCTACGACCGCCTCTTCGAATCCCCCCTCCAGTTCGACACGGCGGCCATCTCCGAGCTTCTGTCGGTGAACGAGCCGGAGAAATACGCCGTGCGCAACATCTCCAGCCGCCGGGGCCTCTTCCGCCTGCGGGCCGAGGAACTGCCCCTGGTGACCCACGGCCAGATCGCCGGCGCCCAGTACCTCGCCTACTGCGCGGAGATAGACCGGCTGCGGGAGCGGCTCAACGAGGTGGAGCCCGTTTTCAAGACCCTCTACGACGTGGACTTCTTCCTCTACTTCGCCGCCTACGAGGCGGAGGAAGAGGAGCGGGAATCGCTGGCGCGACTCTTCACCGAGGCGGAACAGAGGCGCCGGACGGCGAGCCCCGCCGGCATCCGGCTCATGCTGCTGGAGCTGGGCGACCGGATGGGGCTGGACGTCTGGGCCGGGGGACCCGATATGAAGAACCTCCGCCGCCGCAAGGACTTCAAGAAGCTGGACCGCGCCCTCGAAGAGCTGCCGGAGGTCTACGACGAGCTCACCGACCGCCTGTTGGCCGACGTGGACGTGGTCTGGTTCGAGGGGAAAAAGGTCGCCGCTCTCTTCGAGGTGGAGCCGGTCGAGGGGTTCACCGAGAACCTCCTGCGCCTGGCGGACCTGGTGACCCACCGGAAGTCTTTCAACGCGCCCATCTACATCGTCGCGCCCGACGACCGGTGGGAGAGCGTGGTTTCCCTGGTCACGCGGCCGACCTTCGAGAATCTGCCACGGCCGCTGGCGGCCTGCTGCCGGTTCCTGCCCGCCACGGCCCTGGAGATGATTCTGGAGAGGCTCGGCGACACCGTTTCCCGGATGACCCCGGGGTCGCTGAAGAAGTTCTCCACCGCGATGGAGTGAGGTCGGGCGCGTGGATACCCTCGTCCGGGGCAAGGGGTTTTAGCCCCTTGTCGCCCCAACCACGGGCGGGTGTGGATACCCGCCCCAACGGCCATATCCGGCGAGGCCCCGTAGGGGCGACCCGTAGGACGAGTCCTCCGCGGTCGCCCGTGCCCACCCCCTCCCACCTCTGGGGGGAGGGCGGGGGAGAGGGGTGTAGCTATTCCCCCTCCTTCCGGGAGCGGCATGTCGACGGGGTTAAGGGTGAGGACTTCCGCCCAGCCCTTGTCCCTTTGGAG
>JAPLSK010000074.1 GCA_026398675.1 bacterium
CGGGACCGGCAAGCAGAAGAGCCAGCGCAGGGCCTTTGCCCATGCCGTTGGCCATGAGCCCCTGGAGTATCGGCACCTCGGTGAGCGTGGCGAAGTACATGAACGCGCCGGCGACCGCGGCGAAAAAGTTCGCCGCCAGCGAGTTGCCGCCCACCGCGCCCTCGATCCAGCGGGACGGGATGAGCCCCTCGTGGCCGGGCCGACCCAGGAGGAACCCGGCCACCAGGACGCCCGCGAAGAGGAGGGGGAGAATCTGCCGGGCGAACTCCCAGCTCTTGGCGCCCCACTCCCGGAGCTCGTCCCGCTTGAACCAGCGCCGGAGCTGGATTGCCAGAATGAGCAGAAACCCGCCGCCGACCCAGAAGCGGTTTTCGTGGAGCCAGCGGCCCAACCCCCCGCCGCCCGTATCACCCCAGTTGACGAAGACCAGAAGGGCGATCATGGTGAGGAAGTAGAGGCCGTCCTGCCAGGGCCTGCGCCGGGGCACGGTGTCCACGGTTGCCGCCAGGGCCTCCGCCGCGCGCTTCTCGTCGGAGCGCCGGAAGATGGCCGACATGGCCAGGCCGATGACCACGCTGAACACGACCGCGCCCACCGCCCGGGCGATGCCCAGGGTCGGCCCCAGAACGGCCGCGGTGAGAATGACGGCCATGACGTTGATGGCCGGACCGGCGTAGAGGACGGTCGTCGCGGGCCCGATTCCCGCCCCGCGCTTGTAGATGCCCGCGAAGAGCGGCAGGACGGTGCAGGAGCACACGGCCAGCACCGCCCCGGAGATGCTCGCCACGCCGTAGGCCACGACCCGGTTCGCGCCGGCGCCCAGGTAGCGCAGCACCGCGCCGCTGGAAATGAACGCGCCCACCGCCCCGGCGATGAAGAATGCCGGGATGAGGCAGAAGAGGACATGCTCGCGGGCGTACTCCGTGGCCATCGCCACCGCCTCCCCGGCGGCGCCTTCCACCCGCCCCGACGCGAAGGGCATGAGGTAGAAGGCCAGGAAGACGGCCAGCATTAAAATGAACACCGTGTGGTTTTTCACGGCCGGTTTACTCCTGTTCCGCCCTCCGGCGCGCGGTCATGGAGGGGAGGAGAGACGACGATCGGCATCAAAACCCTAGACGGCCAGATAGACGAAATACAGCCCGACCAGGATCAAGAGGCTCCCGGCGACCTTCTTCAGCACGGCCCCGGCCTGTTCCATCTTCTTCGAGCCGATCAATTTTTGGGCGAAGGCCGCCGAGACCCCCGCCGCCAGGACCAGCAGCCAGTGGCCGACGGCGTAGGCCAACAGGAGCCCCATGCCGTAGGCGACGTTCTCGCTGGTGGCGGCGAAGGCCAGGACCAGCGCCAGCACCGGCACGGCGCAGGGGGAGGCGGCCACCCCGAAGAGCAGCCCCAGGATGAAGGCGCCCCAGAGCCCCTTCGATTTGATCTTCAGCCGGGCGAAGCCGGGCAGCTCGATCCGGATCAACCCCCACAGGTTCAGCCCCACGAAAATCGCCACCGCGGCGAGAATCCAGTACCAGAAGCTCCCCTGGAGCCCGAAGAGCCCGCCCACATAGGCGGCGATCCCCCCGAGGATGACGAAGGTCAGCGTCAGGCCCAGCATGAACAAGAGGCTGTAAGAAAGGGCCTTGCGGGTGCTCCCCTGCGCGTACCCCCCGACGAAGCCGATGGAGAGCGGGATCATCGCCAGGACGCAGGGCGAGAAGGAGGAGATTATCCCCGCCAGGAAGACCCCGAGGAAGGCCAGCAGCGGGGCCGAGGTGAGCCACCCCCCGATGGAGACGAGCAGGTCGTCCATCAATCAACGCCCATCTTTTTGAACTGGGCGACTATCTCTTCCTTCGTCATCAACCCGACGTGGCGGTAGACCTCTTT
>JAPLSK010000075.1 GCA_026398675.1 bacterium
TCGACCGGGGCAAGCCGCGGCTGTGGTTCCACTGCGCTTCGCTGGGGGAATTCGAGCAGGCCCGCCCCATCCTCGCCGAAATGCGTCGGCGTCACGGCGACCGGTCGCTCGTCCTTTTGAGCTTCTTCTCCGAGACCGGCCTGCGATACAGTCGTCACGGAGGTCTGGCCGATCACGTCTTCCTCCTGCCGCTGGACTCGCCGGCGGCGGCGCGGCGGCTCCTCGACCTTATTAAGCCCGATCTCGTCTGTTTCGTCAAGTTCGATCTGTGGCCGGAGCTGGCCTGGACCGCTCGGGAAACCGGGGTCCCCGTGGCCCTGGTCTCGGCCGCAGTCCACCGGCGTTCCGGGATGGCCCACCCGCTGCTGCGCGGTTTTTATCGGGCGGTCCTGTGCGCCTGCAACTTCGTCGGCGCCGCCGACACCCCGAGCGCCCGCTTACTCCGGGCAATTACGCCCGAAGGGGTGGAGGTCACCGGCGATTCCAAGTTCGACGCCGTCCTGACGCGCCGCGAATCGGCCGGCGGGCCGCCCATCCGCTTTCCGAACGCCGGGCCGGTCCTCGTTTGCGGTAGCACCCACCCTCCCGACGAGGAGGGGCTCCTGCCCATCATCGCGAAACTCCTGGCCGAACGGGAAGATATGGCGGTCGTCCTGGCTCCACACCACGTTGACGAGGGGCACCTGGGGGGGATAGAATCCGTCTTGATTTCCCAGGGGGTGCCCCCCGAGAGGCTGACGGCTCTCGTTGAACGCGGGGGAGTCGTCGAGGGCCGATTGGTCCTCGTGGACACGGTGGGCTGCCTCTTCGAGCTTTACTCCCTGGCCCGGGTGGCTTACATCGGCGGCGGTTTCTGGGATCGCGGTCTGCACAACGTCCTGGAACCGGCGGCTTTTGGGGCGGCGCTGGTCTTCGGACCCCGTATCGGCAACTCGGCGGAGGCGGTGGAGCTCGCCGCGATGGGAGTCGCCGAGAGGGTCGAGGATTTTGACCAGCTCGAAAAAGCGCTGCGGCGGTTGTTAAAGGATTCCGGGGAAGCCCGATCGAAGGGCGCCGCCGCGAGAAGGTACTGCGAGGAGCGGGCCGGCGCCTCCACCCGCATCGTGGACCGGCTGGAGTGCCTGTGCGGTTTGTCGGCTCCTCACCGGGAAGGCTGTTGGCATGACGGATAGGTTCAAGCTTTTGGCGCTCGCAGGCCTTTTCTGCGCCCTCCTCTTCGCGGCCGCTTGCGAAGACTCCTCCACCGTGGAGGGAAAGTTCAAGCTGGGCGTCATCTACGGCCTGGGCGGCAGCAACGACAAGTCCTTCAACGAGGCGATTAAGCTGGCCGTGTCCCGGTCGGTGCGCGACTACCGGGTCAGCCTCACCGAACGGGAGCCCCGCGACCAACAGGAGCTTCAGAGCTTCCTGGAGGAGCTGGCCGCGGACGGTCTGGACTGCATCGTGGTGGCCTGCGACCCCTCCTACCTCGAGCCGGTGGCGCTCGCCCACCCGGACCAGCACTTCATCCTGGTGGACGGGGAAGTCGAGATGGACAACGTCGTCGCCCTCTCCCTGGAGAGCCGACGGGCCGCGGTCTCCATGGGAGTCATCGCGGCGATGACCACCCGGACGGGCCGGATAGGCTTCATCGGCGCTTTCGAGGACCGCTCCAGCCGGCGGGTGCTGGCCGGCTACCAGGAGGGGGCGATGATAGCCGCCGTGCTCCTGCGCGATGAGGGACGGGAAATCCCCGAGATAGAAGTCATCGCGGATTTCATCGGCTCCGGGCCCGACGCCCTGAATAACAAGCAGCGCGCCGAGTTCCTCGCCCGCAAGCAGTACGGCCGCAACGTGGACATCATCTTCGCCTTCTGCGGCAAGAGCGCTGAGGCGGTCTTTCTGATGGCCAAGAACTACAACCGGCTCGCCATCGGAAGCGACCTCAACCAGAACTGGATCGAGAAGGGGCAGGGTTTTCGCCGAGCTGGACGCCCGGGAGGCGGAGCTTTTGGCGGAGGAGCCGGCGGAGAAGCCGGCGCTCTGAGGTCTTAGCGCGGTCGAGGGTGGGATTGACCCTTGGGGGACGATAGGTTTCGGAGCACGAACGTGATAGGCTCGATCGAGGCGCAGGTGCGAGAGGCGGGATTATTTCTTGGGAGACGGTAGGTTCCGGGCTACCTCGAAATCTCAAGTGTCAGGGCGGGTTAAACCCCGTCTTTTTTTTCATCGGGTCGGGGTTGTCAGCGGCCGGACAGCCCTTTCAGCGTGTCCCCGAAAGGCGGCCGGATGACGCCGCGTTCGGTGACGAAGGCGGTGATGTAGCGGTGCGGGGTCACGTCGAAGGCGGGGTTGAAGACGTCCACCCCCGGCGGCGCGGTCTCCAACCCGTGGAACCGGCGGACCTCGTCGGGGTCGCGCTCCTCGATGGGAATCCCGTCCCCGGACGGCAGGTCGAAATCGAAGCTGGACAGCGGGGCGGCGACGTAGAAGGGCAGGCCGTGCTCCCGGGCCAGAACGGCCAGGCCGTAGGTGCCGATTTTATTGGCCGCGTCGCCGTTGGCGGCTATCCGGTCCGCCCCGGTAATCACGCAGTCCACCAGGCCCCGGGCCATCACCGCGGCTGCCATGTCGTCGCAGATGAGCGTTACCGGCACGCCGGATTTTTCGAGCTCCCAGGCGGTCAACCGCGACCCCTGCAAAAGCGGCCGCGTCTCGTCGGCGAAGACGCGGATTTTTTTTCCCGCCTCCACCGCGGCGTAAATCACGCCCAGGGCGGTGCCGTAATCCACGGTGGCCAGCCCGCCGGCGTTGCAGTGGGTGAGAACGGCGGAACCGTCCGCGAGGAGCGCCTGACCGTGGCGCCCGATGGCGCGGCAGACCTCCCGGTCATGGGCCAGGATTGCGAGCGCCTCGTCGAGGAGGGCCCGTTTCACCGTCTCGGGCTCCGCGCCGGCCATCCCCTCGGCCATGGCCGTCATCCGCTCCAGGGCCCAGGTGAGGTTGACCGCCGTGGGGCGGCTCGACGCCAGGTAATCCGCCGCTTGACGAAGCGCGTTTTTGAGGCTATCGTATGTATGGTAAACGCCGTACCGGATTGCGATGTAGAGCCCCAGCGCGGCCGCCACGCCGATGGCCGGGGCGCCGCGGACCTCGAGCCGCTTGAGGGCCCGGTGGACGTCCTCGACGGTCTCCAGGACGACGTAGCGTTCCTCGGTCGGCAGGCGGGTCTGGTCGAGAATGACGAGTGAATCGTTCTCCCAGGCGATGGTCTTCACCGGCACGGCGCAACCTCCGGCAAAATTGACGGATCAACCATCCCATCTCGGGGGCGCCCTGTCAAGCCCCGTAACATGATGGAACACGACGATCGAGGCTGGCGCGGGCTGAGCCGTTTCCTGCTCCTGTCCCTTCTGGTCAACCTGCTGATACTCATGTGGGTGACCCGGGTCAGGGTGGAGCAGGGGGATCCGTCGAATCACGGCGGCGGGCCCATCACCATCCTGTCCATCCTCACCGAGCCCGACGCCGAGCCGCAGCGCCTGGCGACCATCCGCCAGTTGATGGAGGGGTTCACCGAGCCCATCGTGGTCAACGACCGGGACATCGAGACCGTCAAGGAGGAGGAGCAGCCGGAGGGAGAGAGCGTCCAGTCCCGACCGGCGGTGGAGAACTTCGATTTCCGCTACGACTACAACGTCCCGTCTGTCATCGTCCAGCCGGTTCTCGTCGGCGGGCGGCACGACCCGGTCATGCCGGAGTCCCTCTCCAGCTCC
>JAPLSK010000076.1 GCA_026398675.1 bacterium
GACCTTTCGGGCCGCCTGATCACGACCCTGGTGGACGACACTTTGACGGCCGGTCGTCACGCTCTCGGCTGGGACGGCACAACCTCCCGCGGGACGGGCGTGGAGTCCGGCGTTTACTTCTACAAACTCGATACCGAAACCGACAGCGCAACCCGGCGACTGGTCCTCGTTCGCTAAGTCTAAGGAGGATAACCCCGTGAAGGACAAAACCCTGGTAATCGGGCTCGTGGTCGTCGGACTGGTGTTTATGGTTGCCGGCTGCACCGAAGTCACGGTTCCCATTCCATCGAACCCCGAGCAGCTCTGCGACGAAGGCTGGCGGGCCCTCATCGCCGGTGACGACACCAGCTCCCAGTACGACTTCGAGCAGGCCCTGGAGATTGATCAGGCTTACACCAACGCCTGGAACGGCCTCGGCTGGGTGGCGCTCTCCAGGAACGACTTTGAGTCCGCCTTCCAGAGCTTCTCCTACGCCAAGCAGACGATCGGCGATCCGCTCGACCAGGAAACGACGGAGAGGCAGAACCTCTACTTCAAGTTCTACATAGACGCCTACTACGGCTCCGGCCTCACCTTCTACCTGGCCAGCGACGCAGACGTGGAATACTACAACCGGGCGATCGCTGAGTGGGAAATCGCCTGCAAGGCCGACTCCGAGGCCAACGATCCCGACCTCGGCGACTACTCGGCCGACGCGGATACTAACTGGAACTTCAACTGGAACTACGGCAACTGGTACTACAGGGACTCGGCGGGCAACTACGCCCTGTCCACCTGGCACATCCACCTCTACGCCGCGATGGCCTACATGAAGTCCAACGGCAATATGGCCAAGGCCGTCGCCCACATCAACCTCTGCCGTGATCGGATCGGGGAGGACACCGACTTCGTCGCCAACGACTGGCAGGACGTCAACAAAGAGGTGAGCCGCCTCCTGGATCTGAATCCCGCTCCCGACCTGCTGACCTACCCCTACGGGTACCCGTACAACCCGCCCAATCCGTAACCGCGGGGTGGTCTGACGCTGAAGGGGGCCCGTTAGGGTCCCCTTTCTAGTGTGGTCATGTTCGGAGTCGGACGTTTTTCTGTTTGATGGAGGGGGGCCTGCGGGCCCCCTTTAATGTCGAGATTGAGCGCGTCGTCTTTCCCGAACCGGATGGATGAAGGGGGCCTACGGGCCCCCTTTATGCGTTGTAGTCACGCTCCGCGTCGGACGTTTTTCGGTATGATGGAGAGGGCCTGCGGGCCCCCTTTAATATCAAGATTGAGCGCGCCGTCCTTCCCGAATCGGATGGATGAAGGGGGTCTTTTGGGCCCCCTTTTTCCGGGCCCCGATGGAAGCAAGCCCCGCGACCGTTATGGTATATTGACCCCGGCATCCCGGGGGGTTCGTTGTCGGAGGCCGTCAAATCCAAGTGGAGAGACGTCTGGCCGGTCCTGGCGCTGGGCGGGCTCGTTTTCGTCGTGTACCTCCTGGTATCGCCCGACGGGTTTTCCCTGGGCGACGGACCTGAGGGCGGTCTCCCGGGCCTGCGCCTCTTGAACATCCTCGCCGTTTGCGCCGCGGCGGGTTTCGTCTTCGGCGCCCTGGGCGCGCTCGGGATCAGGCGGACGTCGGCCTTTCTCGCGGCTCTTTTATTCTCCGCCTCCGCCATCGCCGTTCGGGGGGCGGTCTTCGTCGAGGTTTACGGGTTCGCCCTGCTGGGTCTCGCCGTGGTTCTGTGGGCGATTATCCGCGGGCTCGACGACAAGGCGACGGCCGGGGACCTCCTCGTGCTCGCCCTCTGTTACGGCCTGGCCCTGGCCCACCACCTCACCCAGATTTTTTTCGCGCCGGCCGTCCTCTACGTTTTAATCCGGTACGCGCGGGAAAAGAAACCGCCGGCGGCCTTCTACGCCCTCGTCGCGGCGGCGGGGCTCCTCGGCCTATCGGCTTACCTCTACCTCCCGATCCGGACGGCCGCGGGCCCGGACGTCGCCTGGTTCTCACCGGACAACCTGGAAAGGCTGGGCTTCGTCCTCGGCGGCGCCAGCTACGGCGAGTACTGGGGCGTGAGCGGCGATTACTTCTGGAGTAACGCGGGGCTGCTGGGGGGGTATCTTTTAGGTCAGCTCCCGGTGTACCTCGTCGGGGTGTCCCTCGCCGGGTTCGCGCTCCTGGTCCGGCGGAGGCCGGTGCTGACGGTCGTCCTGATCGCGGGGGCGCTGGCCGATTTCTACTGGGCGGCGCGGTACGCCGTCATCGGGCTCGAGGTCTTCTTCCTCCTGGGCTGCTTCCTCTTCGTCTTCGCGGCGGTGTACGCGCTGGGGTACGGCCTGGACCGCCTGTTCGCCCGCGTCGAGGAGCGGAGGGAGTGGCTGTTCCGCGTGGTCCGGGTCTCGACCTCGACCGTGGCGGTCGCCCTGGCCGTTTTAGCGATTCTCGACGCCTCGGTGCCGGAGGATCTGGCGGTGCGGCCGCACGGGGCGAACCTCCTGCGCTGCTCGCCGCCGGACGCCGCAACCCTCTTCACCGGGGACTTGAGCTTCCCCCTCCTCTACCTCCACTACGCCCGCGACGGGCGCCCGGATGTCGTCGTGGCGGACGAGGCCGGGATGCTAACCTCCCCCCGGATTCAGGCGCTGGTCCGGCGGCGGGTCTCCGACGGCGCCGACCTCTTCTTCGCCGATCCCCCCCAAAGCGCGAACCCGCCCCCCACGGCCCGGTGGGGCTACGGTTACCTCTTCCCCCCCATCGTGGCGACGACGTCGGCCCAGCCCACGGCGTACCTCGAGACGGTCGAGCCCGGCGGGGTTTACGCAGACGAAACGGCCGCCCGCTACCTCCTGGCCCGTTTCGAATCCCCGGGAGGCGGTGCGCTATGGGAAATTTTAGGGCCGCGAGCCTCGGAGTTCGCCGGGGTCTCGCCCCACGCCCACCTCGCCCTGGGCCGGTGGCTGTTGGATAAAAAAAACCCCGTCGCCGCGGTGGAGGAGTTCCGCCGGGCCGCGGAGCTGAACCCCTGGATGCCCAGCGCCCGCTACGGGCTGGCCCTGGTTCTTCTGGCCGAGGGTGACACCGTCGGGGCCAGGAACGAATTAATGGCGGCCCTCGCCGGTTTCGCCGAGCCCGAGGTCAAGATTCTCGCGGAGCGCCTCTTATCGGAACTACGCTAGCGGCCGGACCTGCGAGCCTGCTATAATCGTCGAACGTCGAAGGAGACAAGGGGTTTTGCCAGAGGCATAGCTCGGTTCGCCGGGGGCGTAGCTCGGTTCGCTCGGTTAAACCCCTTGCCCCCGAACGTCGCCGGAGGTTTTCATGTGCGGTATCGTCGGGTACGTGGGGAATAAGGTCGCCCAGTCCGTCCTCCTCGTCGGGCTGGAGAAGCTGGAGTACCGCGGTTACGATTCGGCCGGTATCGCGACCATCCACCACGGCGAGCTCGGGGTGCGCAAGAAAGAGGGCAAGCTGCGTCAGCTCACCGATCTGTTGGCCTCCCAGCCCTTGGGCGGGACCATCGGAATCGGGCACACCCGCTGGGCCACTCACGGCGAGCCCTCGGACCAGAACGCCCACCCCCACACCGACTCGGACGAGCGCCTGGCCATCGTCCACAACGGCGTCATCGAGAACTACCTCCAGCTTCGGGAGGAGCTCGAGAAGGCGGGCCACGTCTTCAAGAGCGAGACCGACTCCGAGGTGGTGGCGCACCTTCTGGCCGACTACCTCTCCGACGGGCTCCCGCCCCAGCGGGCGCTCCTGGCCACCTTCAGCCGGCTGGACGGATACTTCGCCCTGGCCGTCATCAGCGAGCAATTCCCGGACACCGTCTACGCCATCCGTCAGGGGCCGCCCCTGGTAATCGGCCTCGGGGAGGGCGAGAACTTCATCGCCTCGGACACCAACGCCCTCTTGCGCTTCACCCGGCGGGTGGTCTTCGTGGAGGACGGCCAGGTGGTGGAGCTGACCCGGGACCGGGTGACGGTGATAGACCGTGAGGCCCAGCCGGTCGAGCTCGTCGTCCGCGAGATAAAGCTGGACGACCAGGACCTGGACAAGGGCGACTTCGTCCACTACATGCTCAAGGAAATTTTCGAGCAGCCGCGCCTTTTGGGCGACATCTTCGTCAGCCGGGTCGCCAACTACCGGGACATCGCCTTCGCCAACCTCGGCCTAACCCCCCAGGAGCTGAACTCGGTCAGCCGGGTGGTGATCCAGGCCGCCGGCACCAGTTGGCACGCCGGTCTGGTGGGCAAGTACCTCCTGGAGCACTACGTCCGGCTCCACGTTGAGGTAGACGTATCCAGCGAATTCCGCTACCGCAATCCCGTCCTGGGCGGCGACACCATCGTGATGGCCATCAGCCAGTCCGGGGAGACGGCGGACACCCTGGCCGGCATCCGCGAGGCCAAGAGCAAGTTCATCAAGGTCATCTCCCTGGTCAACGTCGAGGGGTCCACCATTGACCGGGAGTCGGACGGGGTCATCCACCTGATGGCGGGGCCGGAGATAGGGGTCGCCTCGACCAAGGCCTTCACCGCCCAGCTCATCGCCCTGGTGCTTCTGGCCATGCACTGGGGCCGGCTGAAGTACGCCATTGACGATGACGCCGTGCGTAAGGTCCTGCGCGAGCTGGAGCAGATCCCGGCGAAGATGGAGCGGATTCTGGCCCAGAACGACGCCCTGCGGAAGCTGGCCGGCGAGTTCGCCGACGCCAAGGACTTCGTCTTCATCGGCCGGGGGTACAACTATCCCACCGCCCTCGAGGGGGCGCTCAAGCTCAAGGAAATTTCCTACATCCACGCCACGGGTTACCCCGCCGGAGAGCTCAAGCACGGCCCCATCGCCCTCATCGAGTCCGACACGCCGGTGGTGGCCATCTGCAACGCGTGACCCACGTACCAGAAGACGATGTCCAACGTGGCCGAGGTCCGGGCCCGGGGCGGGAGGATAATCGTCGTGGCCACCGAGGGGGACACGGATGCCGGCAGAATGGCCGACCACGTGATTTTCATCCCGCCGGTGATAGACGAGCTCTCGCCGCTTCTGACCGTGGTGCCGCTGCAGCTCCTGGCCTACCACGTGGCGGTGCTGCGCGGCTGCGACGTGGACCGGCCCCGCAACCTGGCCAAGAGCGTCACGGTGGAGTGATTTTTCTTGGGCCGCGGCGCTTTCCTTGAACGGGCCGCACCATGCTTCTTTCTGAAAAACCGCGCCGGGTGAAGCTCCTGGTCGCCCTCGGGGCGGCGGGGCTCGCCCTGGGGGCCAACCTCCTGGCGACCCGGCTGTACGGCGTCGAGGCCTACACCGGCCTGGCTCCGTTGGTGGCCGCCGTCTCGGCGGGTTTTCTCCCGCCGCTGTGGGCTCTCGGCGGCGCCGCGCTGCCGCTCGTCCT
This sequence comes from bacterium, assembly GCA_026398675.1. NCBI lineage: Bacteria > bacterium. Next base: position 5,376 of record JAPLSK010000076.1, read on the forward strand.
CGGGGCAATCGGGCTGCCGGTCCTCCCCGGTGGTAACGCGGGGTTCGCATTCTTCGTCTCGGGGGCCGGCGGTTACGCCCTGGCCCCGCTCTTTTTCGCCGGACTCGGCGGGCTCTTCCTCCGGCTGAAAGGAGATGAACCCCGGCCCGGCGCCTTCGCCCTGGGGCTGGTGGCGGCGAGTTTCGCCTCGAATCTGACCGGGACGCTCTGGCTGGTCGGTCCGGGCGGTTATTCATGGGTCGAGACCTTCCAGCGGGGGACGCTCTGGATGGCCGTGGGCGACCTCTTCCGTTCGATCATCGCCTTCAGCGTCTTCTTCTTTTACCGGCGGGAGCGCGGGCGGCTGGAAGTCGTCCAGCGGCGGAGGTCGGAGCGCCGCCAGCGGATGGAGGAGCGTTACGCGCTCCTGGACGCCCTGGACCTGGAGGAGAAAAGGCCGCCCGAGGATGGC
>JAPLSK010000077.1 GCA_026398675.1 bacterium
ATAGCCGCCGAGCTGGGCTACCCGGATATCTCCCCGGTCCCGCTGGTCGAGCGGCTGATGCGGCAGGAGGAGGAGACGCGGCCCGGAGATTGACCCGAAGCGGTGGCGGGTGTCCACACCCGCCCGATGACGGTTGAATCCTAAATGTAGGGCGGGGAATCCTTTCCCCGCCGCTTTTACGTTCCCAACCTCGACCCTCACCCCGGCCTGCGATTATGTAGGGGCCGACCGACGGCGCGCCGTTTAGGTCGGCCCGCGGGCGACCGTGGAGGACTCGTCCTACCGGTCGCCCCTACGTCGGTCATTTGCCGTAGGGCGGGGATTTGCCAGGGGCATAGCTCGCTTCGCTCGGTTCCCATCCCCGCCGTTTCCACCCCTCTCCCTAGCCCGTAGGCGAGCCTCCCCCCCAAAGGGGGGAGGGGACCGTTTCACCCCTCACCCCGGCCTGCGGGCGACTAATCCTCCTAAAAGTGTGATTGCATTTGGTCATTTTGCATCGCTCGCGGAACGAAACCTCGAACACCAACAATTCCCCCCGCGGGGGCGCGGTCCAGCGTGCTACGCTGGTCTTGACAAAGGGAGACCCGTCTGCTAGGTTACGCCGTGGGATGAAAGCCAACCTCGAACCCACCCGCGAAAAGGGCTTGCTCCAGGGCGAGCCGTATCGTTCCCCCGCCGCGCACCATTTTTCACGAACTTAACCCCACGAGGGATCCCATGGCGCTGACACTCGAGCTTAAACGGTTGCAGGGCGACATCGAGCGGCAGGTCGAGGCGCTCTCGGGCCAGGTCGCCGCGGAGTGCTACCAGTGCGGCAACTGCACCGCCGGCTGCCCGACCGCCTACGAGATGGAAATCAAGCCGAACCGCGTCGTCCGCTACCTGCAGCTCGGCTTCGGGGAGAAGCTCCTGAAGGTCAACACGCCCTGGATCTGCGCCAGTTGCGAGACTTGCTACACGCGCTGCCCCAAGGGCGTATCGGTCGCCGCCGTCATGGACGCCCTGCGCCAGATCGCCCGGATGCGGGGTATCAAGCCTCCGAACCGCGACCTTCTGACCTTCGAGCGCCGCTTCCTGGGCACGGTACGGATGCACAGCCGTCTGTTCGAGGCCCAGCTCGCCGCGACGTACAACCTGACCAGCGGCCACTTCTTCAACAGTATGACCAAGCTGCCGGGCCTTCTGTTCAAGGGCAAGCTCAAGCTCTTCCCCCAGCGGGGGACGAAAAAGGGCCGGCAGGCCGTCAAGGACATCTACAAGCGGGCGCTCGAAATAGAGTCGAAAGGGAATTAATCGAGCCTGGGAGGTTTTTTTGAAAATCGGCTACTACCCCGGTTGTTCCAACCACGGCACGAGCCGCGAGTTCGAGAAGAGCGCCTTCGCCGTGTTCAAGGACCTGGGCGTCGAGCTGGAAGAAGTGCCGGATTGGGTCTGCTGCGCCGCCTCGCCCGGCCACCACCACTCGAAGCTTTTGTCCCTTTCCCTGGGGGCGTACAACCTGTCGCAGGCCAAGCCGCTGAAGCTGCCGGTGCTCGCCACCTGCGCCGCCTGCTACGCCCGCCTCGCGGCGACCAACTACGAGCTAAAGCACGACAAGAAGCTGGCGGCCCAGGTCGCCGAGGCCGTCGAGGAGCCGTACGACGGATCGGTCGAGGTCAAGCACATCGTGGACTTCCTGGCCGACGACGTCGGGCTGGAGGAAATCGCGAAGAAGGTCCACCGCCGCCTGGAGGGCCTCAAGGTCGCCTGTTACTACGGCTGCCTGCTCACCCGGCCGCCGGATTACGCCACCGTGGACGACACCGAGGAGCCGCGCAAGATGGAGCGGATTCTCGAGAGCGTCGGCGCGGAGCCGGTGGACTGGAGCCACCGCACCGAGTGCTGCGGGGCGGCCTTCCCCTTCAGCCGGGTGGACATCGTGGAGGCCCTGGCGGCCAAGATACTCGTGGCGGCGTCCAAGGTTTCGGCGGATTGCATCGCCGTGGCCTGCCCCATGTGCCACGCCAACCTGGACATGCGCCAGAGCGGCGCCGGGCGCATCGCCGGGCGGAAGCTCCGCATACCCATCGTCTACCTCACCGAGCTCATAGGCCTGGCCTACGGGCACAAGCCCCGGGAGCTCGGGCTGAACATGCACCTGGTCCCGACCCGGTCCGTATCGGAGAAATTCGCCTGAACGTGATGAAGAGCCTAGTCTTACAGATTGCCGTCATGCTGCTTGCGCTCGCCGGTATCGCCGGGGCGGCGGCGAATTACACCGCGCCCGTTCCGGCGGAGCCCCTCGAGCCGCCGGCCTACCCCCCGGGGGCCGCCGCGGCGGGATTCGAGGGGGAGTGCCGCGTCAGCCTGTTGATCAACGGGGCCGGCAAGGTGAGCGAGGCCTGGATTGCGCAGTCCAGCGGCCGGGAGGACGTTGACCTCGCCGCCCTCGAAACGGCCGAGGCCACCCTCTGGAAACCGGCCACCCTCGAGGGAGTTCCCGTCTCGAGTCGGCTCACCATCCCCTACCGGTTCGAGCTGGGCGTCCTGCCCGGCGATCCGCTGGGCCCGGCGCTGCCCGCGCCGTCCGCGGAACCGGAGAGCTCCGAGCCCCTGGTGGAGCTGACGCCCCGGGAGCCAATTTCCGTGGACTACCTCGGGGAAGGCTTCGCCGTTATCGGTCTCGAGGTGGACGAAGTGGGGCTGGTACTCGACGCCTGGCTCATCCGCTCGAGCGGCCGGCAGGCCGCCGATGACGAGCTCCTGAACGCCGCGTACTCGGTCTGCTGGGAAGGCGTGGTGCCTGAAAACGGGCTCGTCCGCGGGGTGTACGTCCACGATTTCAGCGGTCGGACCGCCGCCTCAATGGTCGAATCCTCCGAGGAGGCCCCCCCGGAGGAGCCGACCACCGACGAGACCGGCGGGGCCTGCCAATTCGATCAGCTCAAGCTCGGCAAATACGGTGAGAGAACACATTGATCCGGGTTAAACTGGCCGCCCATCGGAACCTCCTGGCCGCCGAAAGAACCCTTTTGGCTTACATCCGCACCGCCCTGGGATTCGGGGCGGTGGGATTCACGATGCTGAAGTTCTTCGGCGAAACGCCGCTCTTCCAGATTCTCGGCTGGGTGTTTCTGTTCCTGGGAGGGGTCTTCACCGCCGTCGGCTTCGTCCGGTACGTGCAGAGCCGCCGCATCATCGCCCGCCTCTTTCACCAGGAGCCGGAGCGGAAGAAGCCTAATCTCTTCGAGTGACCTCAACGAAGCACCGTCATCTACGCCCGACGCGATTGAAGGAGAACGTTAAATGGCCCGCAGAATAGGCGTCTTCATCTGCCACTGTGGCAAAAACATCGGCGACACCGTGGACTGCCCCCGGGTGACCGAGGAGATGAAGAAAATCCCCGGTGTGGTCTACGCGGCGGACTACAAGTTCGTCTGCTCGGCTCCGGGCCAGGACATGATCGCCCAGGCGATCAAAGAGTACGACCTGGACGGCGTGGTAGTCTCCGCCTGCAGCCCGCACATGCACGAAGACGTTCTTCGACGAGCCGCTGGAGCGTATCCGGGTTCCGATGACCAAGCGGGCGCTGGTCATCGGCGGGGGCATCGCCGGCATCCAGGCCACCCTGGACATCGCCAACGGCGGCCACGAGGTCATTCTTCTGGAGAGGACCCCCTCCATCGGCGGCCACATGTCCCAGCTCGACGAGACGTTCCCCACCCTGGACTGCTCCCAGTGCATCCTGACCCCGCGGATGGTCGAGGCGGCCAAGCACCCCAAGGTGACCATCCTCTCCTGGGCCGAGTTGGAGAAGCTGGAGGGCTTCATCGGCAACTTCAAGGCCACCATCCGCCAGCGGGCCCGCTACGTCAACACCGACCTCTGCACCGGCTGCGGCCTGTGCCAGGAAAAGAGTCCCGCCCGGATGCCCAACTACTTCGATGCCGGCCTCGGCGTGTTCGAGGGCAGCTATAAGGAAGCCTCCGACGTCCGGCGGGGCGCCATGACCAAGGCCATCAACTCCCCCTTCCCCCAGGCCGTGCCCAACACCCCGGTCCTCCACCCCGAGTACTGCACCTACTTCCAGACCGGCAAGTGCAAGGTCTGCGAGAAGGTTTGCCCCACCGGCGCCATAGACTACGAGCAGAAGGACGAGCTGCTGGAGTACGACGTCGGCGCCGTCGTGGCGGCCACCGGTTACACCCTCTACGAGCTGGGGCGCCAGCCTGAGGGCGGCCTCTACACGGGCTACGGCGAGTACGGGTACGGCGAGGACCCCGACATCATTGACGGCCTCCAGTTCGAGCGCATCACGACCTCCTCGGGACCCACCCTGGGCCAGCTCAAGCGGCCCTCGGACAACAAGGTCCCCCAAACCGTGGCCTTCCTGCAGTGCATCGGCTCCCGCTGCCCGGAGAAGGGCATCGAGTTCTGCAGCAAAATCTGCTGCATGTACACCGCCAAGCACACCATGCTCTACAAGCACGCCGTGCACGACGGGCAGGCCGTGGTTTTTTACATGGACGTGCGCGCGGGTGGGAAGCGCTACGAGGAGTTCGTGCGCCGGGCCATCGAGGAGGACGGGGCGCTCTACCTGCGCGGCCGCGTATCCCGCATCTACCGCGACGGGGACAAGCTCGTCCTCAAGGGGGCCGACACCA
>JAPLSK010000078.1 GCA_026398675.1 bacterium
GCTGGTCATCACCGGCCGCTGCGCCCACCCGGAGGTCATCGTCCTCGCCGACCTGGTCTCCGAGGTGTTGGAGATAAAGCACCCCTACCGGGCGGGGCTGGAAGCCCGGGAGGGCGTCGAATACTGATGCCGCGAGAGATAGACCTCCAGGAACTGCTGGAACGGTTTTCCGCCGGGCAGGACGCGGCCCTGGCCCGGGTCATTTCGGTCATCGAGGACGAGCGCGACGGTTACGAGGGTCTGCTCAACACGCTTTACCCCCTCTCCCGGCAACGGATGCGCCTGGGTATCACCGGACCTCCCGGGGCCGGCAAGTCAACGCTGGTCGGACGGCTGACCGCGAGGATGGCCCGGGGCGGTGAGACGGTGGGGATCATCGCCGTGGACCCCACCAGCCCCTTCACCGGCGGCGCCCTCCTGGGGGACCGCATACGCATGGACGACGTCGGCAACCTGCCCGGCGTCTTCATCCGCTCCATGGGCACCCGGGGATCCCTGGGCGGCCTCTCCCGTGCCACGCGGGAGGTCGCCATGGCCATGGACGCCTTCGGCAAGGACCGTATAATCATCGAGACGGTGGGGGTGGGGCAGTCGGAGCTGGACATCGCCGGCACCGCCGACACCACCGTCGTGGTCCTGGTCCCGGAGTCGGGCGACGGCGTCCAGGCGATGAAGGCGGGGCTCCTGGAAATCGCCGACGTCATCGTCATCAACAAGGCGGACCGCGAGGGGGCCAAGAGGATTCTCCGCGAAATCTCCGCCATGCTGGAGCTCAAGCCCGCCGGCGGGAACGACTGGCGGGTGCCAGTGCTGGAGACAGTCGCCCGGGACGACGTCGGCGTGGAGGAGGTCCTGCGCGCCGTGGACGACCACCGGCTCTTTATGGAGAAGAGCGGCCTGGCCGAGGAACGTCGCCGCGACCGCGCCCACGGGGAGCTCCGGGAGATTATCGAGCGCGAGATTTTAGGCCAGGTCCTGGGCGCCGACGCGATCGAAAAAACCCTCGACGACGCCGTCGAGCGAATCCTAACCAGCCGCTCCACCCCCTACCACGAGGCGGAGCAGATCATCGAGCGATTGAACGTAGGTCGGCTGAACCAGAACTGAAAACCCCCACCACGAAAGGTGCGGAGATGCTCTACAACTGGGTTCCGGAGCAGCAGGAAGTACGGGACAGGGTTAAGGCGTTCTGCGAGGAGCACGTGGTTCCTTTCTCACAGCAATGGGACCGCCGTCCCCCCGAGTTTCCCGAGGAGATTTTCCAGAAGATGGCCAAGGAGGGCTTCGTCGGATTTCCCAGCGCCAAGGAGTATGGCGGAAGGGGAGAGCCTAAAATCCGCTACGCCACCCTGATCGAGGAGATGAGCAAATACGACGGTGCCGTGGGCATCGTGATGGCCGTCGCGGTCCTGGCCTCCTACCCCATCGAGAAGTTCGGCACCGAGGAGCAGAAGCGGAAGTACCTCCCCCCCATGGCGAAGGGAACGATCAAGGGCGCCTTCGCCCTCACCGAGCCCGAAGCCGGCTCCGACGCCGCCAGCCAGCGCACCACCGCCCTGGACAAGGGCGACCACTACCTTTTGAACGGGGAGAAGATATTCATCACCTCGGGCAACGTGGCCGACGTAATCGTGGTCATCTGCCGCGTCCTGGAGGACGAGAACCAACCCCTGGAGAAGGGCAAGGTCAGCGCCCTCATCTTCGACAACAAGAAGGACCCGGGGTACTCCGCCGAGACCATCAAGTTTAAGATGGGCATCCGCGCCTCCACCACGGGCCGACTCTACTTCAAGAACGTGAAGATCCCCAAGGAAAACCTGTTGGGGCCGTTGGGCAAGGGCTTCCGCGTGACCATGGCTACCCTGGACTCGGCCCGCATCGGCGT